>CAZLCY010000022.1:0-20203 GCA_964558075.1 uncultured Bacteroidales bacterium | reverse complement strand
TATTGAAATGTTGATTTTATGTTTCATACAATCACAAATATAGTAATATATCGGTTTATTATCGATAAAAAATCTTCAAACATATTGAGCTATTTTTTTTTGACTCGATTTTTTATATTCACTTATACAGGAAGAACATGCTCTTTTGTATACATTTTCATAAAAAAACTCTATATTCACGGCGTTTAAAATTTTAAACATATGAAACAAATACAAATTATCATGTTCTTTTTAATTGTTTTTACGATATATTCTCTTGCTCATTATTACTTATTTAACCGGAGTGTTCAATTATTTTCGATGACGGGTTCAACCAAAAAGTGGTTTACCTTTTCTATTATTCTCATAAGTTCACTCTTCGTTTTGGGAATGATATTGGAACGGAATTACTCCTCTGTATTCAGTGAATGGGTTTTGCGTATCGGCACAAGTTGGATGCCGTTTCTGCTCTACTTCATCATTGCGGCACTATGTGTTGACATTGTGCGGATTATACATTATCTGGTACCTTTCGTTCCCGATATATCGCAGTCGCAGAAAACGCTGTTTGGTTTCTCGGTTATTGCGGTGGTAGGTATTACAGTACTTTTAGGACATATTAATGCGAAAAATATTCGGGTAAAAGAAATTCCTCTTACGATTCACAAAGAACTTGAGGGGGTGCAAAACTTTCGCGTCCTCATGGCTTCGGACATTCATCTTGGTCCCATTATCGGTCGAAATTGGGAAGAAAAATTTTTACGTATTGTTGACGAACAAAATCCGGACTTGGTTCTTCTCTGCGGCGATATTGTTGACGGCGATATAAAACCGGTGTTGCGAAAACGTTTGGGTAATCATTTGCAACAAATCGATACGCCCTACGGCATATTCGGAATTTCGGGTAATCATGAACATATTGGCGGTATTGATAAGGCTTTGGAGTATTTCAAAAACATTAATATTCCAATATTGTATGATGAACATATTACCTTATCGAACGGCATACAAATAGTGGGACGGAAAGATGTACACGGGGGCACACGAAAATCACTCGATTCCTTATTACTAGAGCTTGACCCAAACAAACCAATAATTGTTATGGATCATCAACCGTATCATTTAGACAAAGCTGCAAATGCAGGCGTAGACCTACATCTTTCGGGACATACACATAACGGACAGTTATGGCCGTTTAATTATATTACCGAAGCTTTGTTTGAACTCAGTTGGGGCTATCTCAAAAAAGAAAACAGTCATTTTTATGTTTCTTCCGGTTTCGGCACTTGGGGTCCTACGGTACGAATTGGTAATCATCCGGAAGTTGTGGTGTTTTCTCTTTCGTTTGAATAATAAGGCACATGGCAAGAAAAAAAAGCAAATATCTCACATAATTATTTAACAATTAAATATTTATAATTTAAAAAAAAATGCGTTATACCAAAATACAGATAAGCTAAAACAACTATCTTTTATTATTATATATCTCCCCCCAACCTCTTCGGAGCTAAAATTTAGAAGGATTCAAATATAACAATTATCCACGTGTCTCGCTTAAGCGGATTGACAATTAACAGCCACCCCCTGAAATTATCATGAAATCTCATTTTTTTCACAAAAAAAAAGTCTTATCTCAGTTTTTTTTTTAATTTTATCCCGCTATTAAATTAACTGACTAATCATAAAAAAAATTACCAATGAAAATAACACATTCATTTTTATCAACTTGCATACTTCTCAGTATTACTATACAAGTATTTTCTCAAAAAAATGCACAACCCGAAAATTATCGGGATTCCGTAATTACAGCTATTTATAAAATAGATGAACAAGAACATGAAATTGCAGAACGTCTACTCTCTTCGGTACCGGCACATGACACTATATATAATTTAGCACAATACGAACAGGGCTTAAACTTTTTAAATGGAGGAAAATTCGAAGAAGCAATTGCGGTATACAGCAAGATGACCGAAACAGCTTCTGAGTATAATCATCGGGCATACTCTGGCTGGGCAATTGCTCTTGATAGTTTGGAGAAAGATGAAGAATCACTTGCTGTTTTTGATAAAGGTATAGCTGAATACACACATCACTATTTACTTTATTTTAACAAAGCAACTACCCTGCAAGGTATGGAACGCTATCAGGAAGCTGTGGAATATTACCAAAAAACCATATTGTATGCACCGGGGCATGTCACCTCGCATATACGATTGGGAGTATTAGCTGCAGAAGAAGGCGAATACACTCGTGCAATGCTAAGCCTTTTTTACGCAACAATGATGTCTTCGACAGCAGAGCAAAAACACGCATTATTAGAATATATGGAATCAATTTCTGACTTAAACATAGAACTTGATAAAAAAGGTATTGATTTTGGAGACGAGAATATTTTTAGAGATATTGATTTAATTTTTCAAAACCAAATTGCTCTCAGCAAAGACATTAAGGATGTAACCAAACTTAAATGGTCATTAACAAAGCAATTATATATGATTTTTGACGCTCTTGCGAAAGAAAAAAAATATTCAACCGACAATACTGATTTTTGGGTGCAAACATATCTTCCAAAATATATTGACATATATAAAACCGGGAATTATCCCGGAATGGTATACTTAACTATATCAGACATTGATTCGAAAAAAATTCAAAAACGAGTAAAAAAGGGACAAAAAGACGTGACAAATTTTGTTGACTGGCTTCGCGAAAATTGGGATAATCATAAATCTACACGATATATGGACTTTAATGGTTCATGGCAAAAAGTTTCATTCTACATCACCAACGACAACCTTCTTGGTGGCATGGGGCTCAAAAATGATAATAAAGAACATGTTGGAGCATGGGAATATTACCACACAAATGGACGTATTCTTTCGAGTGGAAATTTTGTCGATGGAGAACGCGAAGGCGAGTGGAAATGGCTGTCTGCAAACACGGGAACAATTGAGGAGTCTATTACCTACAAAGACGGCTCACTTAACGGAAAACACCGTACATACCGCCAAGATGGTTCACTTAAAACAGAAGCTGAATTTCTTGACGGAAAATATTCGGGTCACTATTACTATTTTTCCCGATACGGTGACACACTGAGTGATGTAATGCTAAAAGAAGGGGTTCGCAATGGGGAATATCTCTCATATTATCCAAACGGCACCCTAAAAGAACAAGCCTTTTTTAAAGATGGGGATTTAGACAGCACCAATATAACCTATTACCCGAACGGAAGCATTCAAACTACGGCAAGCTATACAGAAAATGAGTTAAACGGAGAATTTACCACATACTATTTTAATGGTCAGGTAAAAACCAAAGGTAATTACCTTGAAGACGAGCTTGATGGAGAATATACCACCTATCATCCAAATGGTAATATTGAAAGCATTGGTCAATACAAAGAACATACTGCTATAGGTCCGTGGAAATATTATTTTTATAACGGCTCCTTAGAACAAGAAATTGAATATGACGAAAAAGGAAAAATAAATGCAACACTCAAAGCATATGACAGAGATGGAAATCACTATAAAACAGAGGAATACAAAAATGGAGAATCACTTGCCATAACCTACACAAACACACAAAACAAAGTGGTGTATGAGACAAAAAAATCTCGCAAAAAACTCGAATACAAAAGTTTTTTACCTGATGGCACAATACAAACTGAGGGCTTATTAGAAGATGACGAAAAAGAAGGTGAGTGGATTTATTACACAGAATACGGTGCTAAAAAATCTGTAGAAAAATACAAAGATGGTGAAATAGTAAATGAAGCTGTTGACTTCTACCCTTGTGGAGCAATAAAAGCAAAACGAAATTATTCTGATGACAAACAAAATGGCTTGCAAATGAATTTCTTCTCTCACGATACCATTGAATATGAAGGATATTACCGAAATGATACCATTACCGGCTCATGGTTTTTTTATTATAATGAGGGTACTTTACGGAAACTAAATTATTTTACAAATGATGAAATTACATATAGTTACACCTGCGATGTAACCGGAAAAAAAGACTATGAATACTTCTACAAAGAAGATGAACTCATACTCGAACACATATACGATTCTACCGGAACAGTTGAACAAACAATTGAAAAATTTCACGGAACAGTTAAAAGAGTAAACCCCCATTCAAAAAAATTATATGCCGAACACACCTACACAAACGGAGAATTTAATGGTTCGGCAAATTGGTATTACTTTAACGGCACAAAAAGCTGCACGGGTAATTATTTAAATGGCAAACGTCACGGATTGTGGAAATGGTACGCTCCAAATGGGGTTGTAACAACTGAAATTCCATATGAAAACGGCGACATTCATGGCACATTAAAACGATACCACATTACTACGGGAAAAATCTATGCAGAAGAACTGTACGAATATGACACACAACAAGGATTAGAAACGTATTACCATCCAAACGGAAAAATACACTTTTCACGTACGTATGTTGACGATGAAATTCACGGAACTGTTGTGTATTATTCCGAAGCAGGAAATGTGTATCAAATACAATATTTTGATATGGGAAAACTTATTGGCTATTCGTACCACGGTAAAGACGGAAAACCTATTGATATGATTCCCTTTGACGGTAACGGAAAAGCTGTTTTTTACTATAGCACCGGAACAAAATCTCTTGAATATGAACGAGTTAACGGGAAATTAAATGGGGATTTTATTCGCTATGCCGAAAACGGCAGTATTATGGAAAAAGAAACATACGTTAATAATAAACGTCACGGAAACGCATATCGCATGAGTGCTCCCGGTGTAAAATGGTATGATATTAATTTATATTATGGCGATTACAATGGCACGTATACCTTGTATTATTTAAATGGGAAACCTTATAGTAAAACAGAATACCATAATGACAAAGAACATGGAACTGAAAAGGTATATAATAAAAAAGGGAGACAAACGCACGTCAGAACATACTATGATGGAATTATTATCAACGAACAAAAACTCTAAGTATTCATGAAATATATATTAACGCTATTCATTAGCATTATCTCTTATTTTTCTTTTAGTCAAAGTTCTCAGGAAAAATTATCAGAATATTCCGAAAAATTTCCTAACGAACAGGCTGTTTTTACCATAAATAACGAAATGGTTGAAATAAAGGTAAAGAAGGAAGAAATCTATATTGTTTCAGAACATGAACAAGAATTGTTTCTTATGACAGAAAATGCTAATCGGTACAACAAAGAAGAAGTGTATTACAGCGATTTTTTTGAGATTGACAATATAAAGGCATATACACTCATACCTCACAAAAATCACTACAAAAAAGAAAAGGTTTCAAAAATAATTGATTCAGACAAAATTCGTAATTCCTTTATTTTTCACGATGATATTCGTTCGAAATCCTTTTTATACGACGGAGTTCAAAAAGGAGCTTTTACACATTTCGAATATGAAGAATCATTCCTGAATCCATACTTTTTTGGCAATTTCAATTTTCAAAATTTCATTCCGATTGAATCCAGTTCTTATACAATTTATGTTCCCGAAGGTGTGGAAATCGGATATAAATTGTTTGGGCCAGACAGCCTGCAAAATGCAATCTCATTTTCAAAAATAGCATATAAAAAGGGAACAAAATATGAATGGAGTGTAAGAAACATGCCAAAAATGAGACCTGAATCAGATGCACCCGGACATCAATATTTTTCGACACACATACAAGTATGGATAGAAAAATATACCACAGCGTCGGGTGAAATAATTGACATATACAAAGATGCATCGAAACTACATTCATGGTATGCATATTTACTCCAACATGTTCCACAACACAAAAGTGAAGAATTTATAACACTCTGCGACAGTATCGCAAAAAAAGCACCAACAGATATTGAAAAAGTTAAACATGTCTTTTATTGGGTACAGGAAAATATCAATTACATAGCTTTTGAAGCCGGACTGGAAGGATTTGTACCTCGCGGTGCCGACATGATTTTCCACAAACGATACGGCGATTGTAAAGATATGGCAAATCTAATTGTTTCAATGTTACAACAAATGGGCATTACGGCTCATCATACTTGGATTGGCTCACGAGATATACCCTACTCATACGACGAAGTTCCAACTGTTGCAAGCGACAATCACATGATTGCAGCATATATAACCGAAAATGATTCAGTCATTTTTCTTGACGCCACATCCAAGCATTTACCATTTGGTCTTCCCTCTTCGTTTATTCAAGGAAAACAGGCTATGATACACATGGACTCTACTTTTATTCTTCGTACTGTCCCCATTATTCCTGCACAACAAAATGTCTATATCGACACCAGTTATATGGAGATTATCAACAAATCTATTAGTGGAAAAAGCAAAATTGAATTAACCGGATATTTAAAGCAATCAATCAATCGCCGTTTAGACAACGAAAAAGATAAAGAAATCACTGAATTCCTGAAAAGCTATACCAAAAAAGGTAACAACACCTATAATGTTACCGATTTTTCATTAATCAATCAATCGCAGAAAGATTCGACACTCATAATACATACCGATTTTACAATAGATAATTATATTGTTTCGAACAAAGACGAATTGTACATTAACTTAAACCTTGATTTTCTTTCGAAACATTTCGACATTCAAAAAGATCGTGTATACCCTATAGAGTATGATAATACCAAAACATTCAACATTACAAATATATTGAAAATTCCACAAGGATATTCGGTAACATATATTCCCGAAAACTCAGAATACAACTCAGAAACAGTTTCGTATTCTATCACATATACAAAAAACAAACAATCAGTACTCTGCACTCTTATTTTAAAAAATAATAGTATTTTTGCTGAACAAACAGATTTTGAAACAATACGTGCTCTCACATCTCAATTGCAATCAACATACAGAGAGTCAATTATATTAACAAAAAAATAAAACATATGCGTTCTCTAATAAGTCTTATCATTGCAAGTTTTCTCTCCTTCACAAGCCTCGCACAGGCAAGCTTCTCCTCATACGATTGGGACGAGGCTACATACGACACTGCTATTGAACGTTTTTCAGATGAAAGTACTATTATTCTTTTTGAAAAAAACTTCATAGAATTTTTTTATGACACCGACGATTCTTTTCGTGAAATAAATATAACACACGTCAAAGCACAACTCAACAGCGACGATGCAATTTCAGCATACAATACAATTTATTTGCCGATAAGCACCGATGAAAAAGAAGTTATTTCACAAAAAACACGAGTAATAAATAAAAATGGTTCGGTAAAAGAACTTGATAAATCTGCCATAAAAATAAAAAAAGACGAAGAAACCGGAAAAATCTATAAATATTTTGCGGTGGAAGGTATTGAAAAAGAAAGCCAAATTGAGTTTTTCTTTGTGGTAAAAAAAGCTGCAAATTATAATGGGGGTATCTATCAATATCAGGAAGAAGATCCGATTCAAAACGTACATTTCACACTTCAATGTCCGGAAGATATATTTTTTACATTTAAACCTCTCAACAATGCTCCGGAACCGGCATTAGATTCGACCGGAGATGCGAATATTTACACATTTACCGATTCACTTATTACCAAACTAGAACATGAAGATTTTTCAAACTATCGGGCAAACCTGAAACAAATTCATTACAAAATCGATAAAATTGTGCGAAACAATCGTGTTCAACGAAATTTAATTAATTATGGTGATTTTTCGCAAAATTTTTATGCTCTCATATACAAAGATATTAGTAAATCAGAAGAACGTTCTTTGAAAAAAATATTGAAAAAAATAGATGTTCAAGACGAAGAAAGTCAACGAGAAAAAATATTTAAAATTGAAGATTATATAAAGAAAAACATTTCGATAAATTCACGAGGAAGCAGTGATATTTCTGAGGGATATTCCCGAAAAATCATGACTGAAATCGGTTTTATTCGCACAATGGCAAATTGCTTTAAAAAACTTGATATTAACCACGAATTGGTTATTACCTCAGACCGTACAGAAATCGAATTTTTAGACGATTTTGACTCATATATTTTTCTGCAAGAATCATTACTCTACTTTCCGGAATTAGATGAGTACATTATTCCGAGCAAACAATTTTACCGTCTCGGACTCATTCCACATTCATTCATACACAACAAAGGTTTATTTATAAAAGAAGTGTCTGTTGCGGGTTACACAACAGGTTCTAATGAAATAAAAATGATACATGCTCCGTCAAAAGACAAAGCTTACAGTAAAATGTATTTGAATGTTTCGTTCAAAGAAGACGACCTTTCAAAAATTATTATTGATTGCACAAATGAAAGTTTCGGATACTCGGCCATGTCTTCTCAACCATATTTTGAATTGCTCGACGAGAAAACCACACGAGAATTACAAGAAGAACTTATTAAATTCATGTCATCTGATGCCGAAATTCTTTCGATGGAATACACAAACACATCTATCGAAGATTTAGGAAAACGCCCGTTAATTGGTGTTGCTGAAATAGAAGCTTCAGCTTTAGTGGAAATTGCAGGAGATAAATTATTATTTAAGGTAGGTGATTTAATTGGCCCGCAAATGGAAAAGTATCACGAAGATGACCGCAAAACCCCTATAGAAAATCATTATAATCGTCAGTAATATCGCGAAATAACATTTACAACTCCCGTGGGTTACACAATTAACAAATTAGACGACATTGTAATTGACAAAAAAGTTATTGAAAAAGATGGTACAGTAAGCACACAGTTTGTCTCGTATTACACCCAAGAAGGTCAAACGGTTACCATTATTAGCGATGAATATTATGACAAAATTTCGTACCCAATTGAACAATACGAAATATTCAAAGAGGTGGTAAATGCTGCAGCAGATTTCAATAAAGTTATTTTTGTATTAGAAAAAATAAAATAATCCGAACGACTATACTCCCCCAATGGATATTGTATCAATTATTTTAATTGGCATTGGTCTTTCTTTTGACTGCCTTGCTGCATCTATAACTATGGGGGCATCGAGATATAATGTAACAACAAAGCATATATTCAAAGTTGCAGGGTCTATGACTTTTTTCCAAACAATTATGCCAATATTGGGCTGGATACTCGGTAATCATTTCAAGACAATAGCCGAAGCATACGACCACATTATTGCCCTTATACTACTTACAATTATTGGAGCAAAAATGATACACAACGGCATAACCTATAAAGATTCTGAAAATTCAAACTCCGCAACAATTCCGGCAATTATGCTTATTGGCATTTCAATAGCAACCAGTATTGATGCTTTTGTCGTAGGTATTAGTTTTGGTATACTGAAAGTTAACATTTTTTTAGCAGCCGTTATAATTGGCATTATTACATTTACATTCTCGACATTCGGAACTTATTTCGGAAAAAAAATAGGTACAAAAAACAAAAACAAAATAGACATAATAGGCGGTATCGTATTAATTGCCCTCGGACTCAAAATATTTTTAAACCATGCTTATTTTTAGATACAAAACCATATGCCAAAAGTAAAATCAGGAGCATTCTATATGCTTACTATCATATTTGTTGTGTATTTATTTGACTATGCAGACCGTAAGGTTATTTCGGCATTATTCACTTCAATAGAAGAAGATTGGAATGTGACAAATGCTCAGTTAGAAATGCTGAACGGTATTGTTTCTCTTGTTATTGCAATTTTTGTTATTCCCCTTTCAATTATTGTAGATCGATGGAGTCGGGTAAAAATGATTTCTATAATGGTTTTTGTATGGAGCCTTGCCACTCTTATGTGTGCATTTGCCGAAAACTATACACAACTACTTATTTTTAGAGGACTCACAGGGTTTGGTGAAGCTGCATACGCCGCTGCTGCAATAGCACTCATTACAAAACATTTCCCCAGTCGCCATCGGGCAAAACATATTGGTATATACGACGCCGCAGCTCCCATAGGTTCAGGAGTTGGAATTATTGTGGGCGGAATTATTGGAGCAAAGTACGGCTGGCAAGCAGCTTTTGGTTGGCTTGCTGTACCGGGACTTATTCTCTCTATACTCGTTCTTTTCATCAAAGACTACCATACCATACACATACAAAGCTCCGTTTCTCTCATTCGTAGCGTTATGCAGGATGCATTATATTTGTTCAAAATACCTACGCTTCAATATTTATATCTTGCATACGGATTTGTGATAACTGTAAATACAACCATGATAGACTTTTTACCAAAATATTTAGAGACAACCTACCTCATTCCGAAAGAAAAATCAGGACTACTGGCAGGAGGACTTGCCGTGGGCGTCCTTTTTGGTGCAATACTTGGCGGTGTAATTGCCGATGTGTGGGAAAAACGAAATAAACATGCAAAAATATATGTATCAATTATTTCTACCATTCTATCAATTATATGTCTACTTCTCGCCCTCAATGCATCCGATTTGTGGACAGCACTCACATTTTTCGGATTATTCGGACTTAATACTGTTGCATTTCTCGCTCCCGTTTCCACAATGATTCAACAAGTTGTAAAAGCACGTGTTCGTGCATTGGCTTTTGGATTTAACGTGCTGATAATGAACTTTTTTGTATTTGCATTTTCCGTTCTTATCGGATATATTTCCGATTTTAAAGGTCTCACCTTTGCCCTTTCATTACTTTCAATATTTGGCATATGTGCCGTTATATTGTTTTATTTGGCACGCAACAGCTATTACAAAGATAAATCTGCTGTTTTAGAATAAAAAAAGTAAACAATCATATATTTCATTGAGAGTGAGAATATACAACAAAATAATTTCATTATGTGAGGTTATGAAATTATATGAATTGTTTTAAAAAATCTATTTTTCAAACAATTATTTGAACATCATTAAATCGTACCATTTCTTTAACAATTTGTACAAAAAAAAATATATCAAATTCAGATTATTATAAATATATATATATCTTTATATCAATTTTTAACATCAATAAAAGATATTACAACAAGATTCACAATAACATACCATTCAATGAAACATACATTATTTGATACTATCCCGGATAATTTTCTTGAAAAATGGCAGGAAATTGCAAACTTATTAGCTACAATAATTGATGTTCCGGCAGCATTGATTATGAAAATGGAACACGAATCGATGTCTGTTTTCACGTCCAGTAATACCGAAAAAAATCCATATAAAGTTGGCGAAACAGAACATTGGGATGGATTATATTGCAAAACTGTTATTCAACAACAAAAAAAATTACATGTTCCGAATGCTCTCAAAGACACACATTGGAATACTAATCCTGATTTAAAGCTGGGAATGATTGCCTACCTCGGATTTCCCATTAATTTCCCGGATTCAACGCCTTTTGGAACCTTATGCGTTCTCGACACTAAAGAACGAAAATTTAATGCTGCTAACGAAAAATTATTACTTCAATTTAAAAAAGTAATAGAATTCGATTTAGCTCTCATTATTTCAATGAAATTAAACAAAACACATAATGAGCAAGAAGCTATTAACAAACTTTTAGCCACAAACAATGACTATGAAGCAATAAATGAAGAATATTACTCAATCAATGAAACACTCAAAGAAGCAAACAACTCTTTATTAGCTGCAAAATCTAAGGCAGAAGAAAATGAAGAAAAATACAGACTACTTGTTGAAAATCAAACCGATCTTATTGTTAAGGTTGATACAGAAGGAAGGTTTCTTTTTGTTAGTCCCTCATATTGCAATATGTTTGGTAAAAGAGAGGAAGAACTTTTAGGCAAACAGTTTATACCCCTCGTACACAATGATGATAAAGAAGCAACAAAAGAGGCCATGAAAACGCTATACTCTCCACCTCATACGGCATACATAGAACAGCGTGCAATGACAAAAAAGGGTTGGGTGTGGCTTGCATGGATAGACACTGCGGTGTTAAACGACAAAGGAGAAGTTGCAGAAATTATTGGTGTTGGGCGTGATATAACCGACAAAAAAACAGTTGAGGATGCCTTACGTCAAAGTGAAGAAATGATGCGTAATTCACAATCTTTAGCTCATATCTGCTCATATTCAACACATTTGAATATTGATAAAATAGAAAAAAGCACATGGGTCTGTTCACCGGAATTTTACACCATTTTCGGCATAGATAAAACATACCCTCATACAATAGAAGGATGGTTAAATTTTATTCATCCTGATTTCAAGGACGAACTACGTAAATATCATGAAACGGTTATCAAAGAAAAAACACAGTTTAACTATGAATACAAAATAATCCGTATTAACGATAAAGCAGAACGCTGGGTGCATGGTACCGGTGAAATTGAATGCGACAATACCGGCAAACCGATACGAATGCATGGAGCTATTCAAGATATTACCAGTCGTAAAGAAAATGAAATAGCACTCAAAGAAAGTGAACAACGATTTAAAGCATTGCATAATGCTTCTTTTGGCGGTATTACAATTCATGATAAAGGATTAATCCTCGAATGTAACCAAGGACTTGCCGAAATAACCGGTTATTCTGTGGACGAACTTATTGGTATGGATGGCATGTTGCTTATTGCTCCTGATTCGAGAGATATGGTTGCAAAAAAAATATTGAGCGGATATGAAAAACCATACGAAGCAATAGGTAAACGCAAAAACGGTGAATTATATCCAATACGATTAGAAGCTCGAAATATTCCATATAAAGGAAAAAGTGTGAGAACAGTAGAGTTTCGAGATATTACCGAAACCAAAGATGTTGAACGAAGGTTAAAAGAACAAAATGAAGAATACGAAAGCATCAACGAAGAATTAAACCAAACAAATGAGGAACTTTATAACGCAAAAGAAAGAGCTGAAGAAGGAGAACGAGCATTACAACATTCTCACGATTTAATGCAATACATAATTGAACATAACCGTAGTGCCATTGCGGTTCACGATAAGGATTATAAATATATTTATGTCAGCAAAAAATATCTTGAGGATTATCAAGTAAAAGAAAAAGATATATTAGGAAAACATCATTATGATATATTTCCGGATTTGCCGCAAAAATGGAGAGATGTTCATAAAAAAGCTTTAGCCGGTGAGGTTTCTCGTGCAGAAGATGACCCTTATTACAAAGATGACGGAACGGTAGTATGGACACGATGGGAATGCAGACCATGGTACGAAAAAGACAAATCTATAGGCGGCTTCATCGTATACACAGAAGTCATTACGGAACGCAAAAAATTGGAATTAGAACTCAAGAATTCCAAAGAAAAAGCCGAACAGGCAAACCGCCTCAAAACAGAATTTATAAACAATATGTCGCATGAAATTCGTACCCCGATGAATGGAATTATCGGTTTTTCCGAATTGCTCAACAATAATGATGTGTCACAAGAAGAGCGAACATATTATTTGCGAATTATTCAAAACAGCAGTTATCAACTCTTAAAAATAATTGATGATATTCTAGACATATCAACTCTCGAAACTAAACAAGAAAAAATACATGAAACAGAATTTTTTCTTAATGATTTTTTAATGGAACTCTTTTCGATTTTCAATTTAAAAACGAAAGAACGTAATATTCCTTTATATCTTAAAAAAGGTCTTCATGATAATAAAAGTGCAATAATATCAGACAAAACTAAGCTTCTTAAAATACTAAGTAACCTCTTAGAAAACGCATTAAAATTTACGCATGAAGGATATATAGAATTTGGATATTATATTGAGAATAATGACTTAACACTATATGTACGTGATACCGGCATTGGAATTTCACCTCAAAATCATGCTATTATTTTTGAACGCTTTTCGCAAGAAGATACGGTTATTTCATCAAAACATGGCGGTTTAGGATTGGGGCTATCTATATCGAAAGAAAATGCCGAACTACTTGGAGGTACAATAAGCCTTGAATCGGAAAAAGAAAAAGGATCAACATTTTATATAGTTATTCCATACAAACCAGGCAGCATTTCGAATACACAGAATGCCTCAACAATTAAAATTTTAGATGCTAAAAAAACACATACAATTTTAATAGCTGAAGACGAAGAAATAAATTATCTGTACATTGAAACTCTATTTGAAAAAAATATTCAAGGAAACTTTTCCCTTTTGCATGCAAAAAATGGTAAAGAAGCCGTTGATATATGCCATAAAAACACCGACATTTGTCTTGTTTTAATGGACATAAAAATGCCTCTGATGAATGGCTATGAAGCAACTAAAAAAATAAAGTCAGAGTTTCCAAACCTACCAATTATTGCACAAACTGCTTATTCAACAGAATCCGACAAAACAATTGCGTTATCACATGGCTGCGACGATTTTATTTCGAAACCAATTCGAAAAGAAATGTTATTCGAAATTGTTAAAAAACATATATAATGCACATCAATTAGCTCAGCAACAAAATTCTGAACAAGGCTTTTTTGAGATACAATCCTAAAAAGCCTTGTTCATGATTTTATCCCGAAACAAATTACTTGTATAATATCCGTTCCCAACGGATATATACAAACCTATGAAAAAAAATGCAAAACAAAAACCTTATCACATAAAGCACTCGGTTCATTATATTCGTTCTATCTGTTTATCCTGCACCCGCGACAAGAGCAGAAGAGCAGACACCGCACCTATTAATGCCCAAAACATATCAGATTGAGTATCCCACTCGTATCCTTGAGTACCAAGAAATGCTTCAGATGAAGCTCCCTGAAAAATAGCAACCCACCATTCTATTAATTCATACAAAGCACTAATAGCAAGACATATTGAAAGAACTATAAAATGCAACCATTTTCCGCGATTCAATGAAGAAGTTCGTAATAACAATTCACGAGCAATTAGTGCCGGAACAAACCCCTGTGCAAAATGACCTATCTTATCATAATTATTCCGTTCAAAACCAAACCAATCTTGCATCCAAAAACCAAGCGGCACCTCGGCATAAGTATATACACTTCCAACAGCAAGTATGACAAAATGAATAAGAACAAGGAAATATATAATCGAAGAAAACCTGAACTTATCAAAAGTGACATACAAAAGTGGTGCTCCAACAATAATAGGAAAAACTTCCAAAAACCAGGTAAGCAAATCTCGTGTACAGAGAAAGGAACCTGCAACAATAAGAAAGGAAATAAAAAGAAAACCATTTTTACTGTAAAAAAAAGGTTTTCTAATATATATATGTGTTTTCATTTAAGAATAAGACTATTTTATAAGCTCTTTTACAAATATTTTTCACAAACTATTACGCATTATGCAATACCACTTGTTGGAATGGAATCACAATACCTTCTTTATCAAATTCAATTTTCAAACGTTTTCGTAATTCACCCATCACAGCCCACTTATTCGGCGGAAGCACATCACCTAAAATTTTCATGTCTATTGATGACGCACTAAAAGCATCAACACGAACAAATTCAGGAGGAGTGATAATTTTGTCTTTCCATTCCGAATCCTCAGCAAGTTGTTTTCCTACTCTATTAACAACCTCAATTGCATGTTCCAATTTCGTTTCGTACGCAATTCCCACATTCAAATTAACCCGATGATATTCTTTCGAAAGATTTGAAACAGTCGTAACACTACCATGCTGAATATGATGAACCGTGCCATCTAAATCGCGTAATGTTGTCATACGTAAAGTTATATCCTCAACCAAGCCGCCAGTACCATCGAGACTCACAATATCTCCCACACGATATTGATTTTCAAGAATAATAAATAAACCCGAAATAATATCTTTAATCAAATACTGTCCACCAAAACCAAGAGCAAGACCGACAATACCGGCACTTGCAATAAGTGGAGCAACATCAACTCCGAATTCTTTTAAAACCATCATGCCAATAACAATCAAAAACACTATTTTCATAGTAGTTAAAAAAATACTTTTAAGTGTATCTTCTCGTTTTTTCTCCGAGTCAGGATTTCCATCCTTATCAGGTACAACAGCAACCTCTACAGCTTTTTTTATTACCGCAGATATGACTTTATATACAACAACGCCACCAATTATAAGTAAAGCTATTCTTAAACCACTCGACAATAACCATGGAGTGATATTTTCTAAAATTGACAATAATTTTTCTTTCATAATTATGTTTTTTTTAATTTATTCATTCAATATTGCTATTTTCAAATATAATACTAAAAAATTACAATACTAAAAAATCAAGGAATTAGTCTACTCATATATTCTTCTGATACAATTCATATGTTTCTCAGCAATAGCTGATACATACAGAATACGAATAAAAAAAAAACGTACTTAAATGTAAAAACATTCACGTACAATGGCATTCAACTTTATGAGAACGTGCAAATTGTGGATAATTTTGGTGGTCTCACAATCAAATACATAAAACGACATCCAGGAATACAATAAAAAAGGGATATGCTTGAGCATATCCCTTCATTAAAATTTAATATACGAAAATATTATTCATTCAGCAATTCCAATGCTTGTTTTACAACATTTTCTGCGGTATAGCCAAATTTTTCGTCTAAAACTTGGAACGGAGCAGAATAACCAAAACTATTCATACCCCATATTTTACCGTGTGCCCCCACAAGATTTCTCATATTAACAGACAATCCTGCGGTAAAACCTAAAACAGGTTTATTATCTGGAATTACCGATTTTTGATATGCTGTATCCTGATCGAAAAATAAGCCTTCCGAAGGAGCTGAAACTATTTGTACAGTAAGATTATGTTCTTTTTCAAGAATTTGAGCACCATCCCAAACCGTACTTACTTCAGAACCATTTGCCACAATTATAATATCCGGCTCACCTTTCACCTCATTTACCACATAGGCACCTTTTGCCGCTTGCAATGCATCTTTATATCGGGTAGAACCTGCTTTTGCAGGTATATCTGTAATAACCTGACGAGATAAAATCAATGCCGTTGGTCTATCTTGTGTTTCCATGGCAATTTTCCAACACACCGTGGTTTCATCAGCATCTGCAGGACGAAGCACGAGCATACTTCTTTTGCCACTATGGTTGTACACATGTTCCATCAAGCGAATTTGAGCCTCTTGTTCAACCGGTTGGTGAGTCGGACCATCTTCCCCCACACGAAAGGCATCATGCGACCAAATATATTTCGTAGGCAACTCCATCAACGCAGCCAAACGAACCGTAGGTTTCATATAGTCAGAAAACACGAAAAATGTACCACAAGCAGCATGCAAACCACCGTGCAACAACATACCGTTAATTATTGCACCCATAGTTAATTCAGAAACACCTGCCTCGAAAAACTGACCGGTAAAATCGCCTTTTATAAATGCTGTTGTGTGTTGTAAAAACCCGTCGGTATTATCACTGTTCGATAAATCGGCAGACGACACTATCATATTTTCTATTGTATTGGCAAAATGAGCTAAAACAGTCCGTGAAGCAACACGAGAAGCGACATCGGATTTTTGTTCAATTGCACTATAGTCAATATCAGGTAAATTTCCTGCATAAAAATCACGTAATTTTTGAGCCATGGCAGGATTTTCCTTTTCCCAGTTTACCTGCTCTGCTTTCCTTATTGCGGCATCCGCAATTTTTTTCTCACGAACCGATGCCCAATACTCTTTCACGTCATCAAATACTGCAAATGGATTTTGAGGATCTCCCCCCAAACTCTCAATAGATTTTTGCATAGAACCACCTGCTTTCGAAACAGGTTGACCATGAGTAGATGTCTTTTTTTCAAACGATTCGCCATCATCATCAATAAGCCCTTTTCCCATAATCGTACGACCGATAATCAAAAATGGTTTTTGAGACTCTTCGTTAGCTAAATTCAGTGCATAGCGAATTTGATCTTGATCATTACCATCAATAGTAACAGTTTTCCACCCCCATGCTTCATATTTTTTTGCAGTATCTTCACTTGTTACCACATCGGTTTTTGACGATAGTTGAATTTCATTCGAATCATAAAACATGATAAGATTGTCGAGACCTAAATGCCCTGCAATTCGTCCGGCACCTTGTGATATTTCTTCTTGAATACCACCATCAGAAATGAATGTATATATTTTGTGATGCATCCAACCACCAAATCGTTCGGACAAGAACTTTTCAGCAATAGCAGCTCCCACAGCCATAGTATGACCTTGCCCAAGAGGTCCGGATGTATTTTCAATGCCCCGTGAAAAATCTTTTTCAGGATGACCGGCGGTTATACTTCCCCACTGACGAAAATTTTGCAATTCATCATTCGAAATTGTTCCCGCCATACTCAATACCGAATATAACATAGGTGACATATGTCCGGGATCGAGAAAAAATCTATCTCTGTTTATCCATTCCATATCAGAAGGATCGTACTGTAAAAATTCAGAATAGAGAATATTAATATAATCAATACCTCCCATTGCACCGCCCGGGTGACCTGATTTAGCTTTTTCTACCATAGCCATTGCGAGAATTCGCATATTATCGGCAGAACGATCTACAATATTTTTTTGTATCATTATTTATGTTAATTTTTGAATAAAACCAGTGCAAAGAACTGTTTTTTAGTGAAACCACGCAATTATTAATTCTATTTTTTTTTCACAAAATATTAATGAACATAATCAAATAGTCGCTCATGAGAGATTTTTTTTACAAATTTTTGAGAAATCACACATTTGGCATGCTTTTTCATCCTGTGTCTGAAAAAAGGGAACATCAGCATCACACAGTTCATCAATAACAGCTAAAAACATTTCTTCGAATTCTAGATAAAACTCCGAAAATTTATGCATTTCTTTATTATTGATTTTTATATATGCTCCCGAACCGGAATGAATTTGTCGAATAAAATACAATAAGATAGTAGGGTAGGCATCATGTTCTTTTGCAATAATATAGCAATAGATTAAGGATTGCAATATAGCCGGATTATCTTTCGAGCTATCACGAGAAAATAAATTATCAATAGAACTCACAGAATCTTTCACCCTTCCGGTTTTGTAATCAATAATCACAAACTGATTATACACCTTCTCCAATCGGTCTATAGTGCCTCCTATATAAATTGGATGCGTAAGATGATGCAATCGGTGAGAGACTTTTTGTTCGGCTCCTACCAAAAAAAACGGTGCACGGTGCAAATCAAACTGCAAGGTATTCCGAATATATGTTTGAATTGTAGAACGAATAAGAGAAATTGCACCAACATTATCAGCAACAGAAACCTTTAGTTCCTCTTCAATAGAAGCATCAATTTGCTTTATTATAAAATCGGTATCAGACATTAATTCACGAACCCGTTCAGGCACAATTTCGGTACCAACATCAGCTTTATAAATTTCCTCGATAGCTTTATGAAACACATTTCCAAATTGCCGTTCGTCCGGCAGCTCAGATAATTCATCGGGTAATGCTATACGACGAATATATTTAAAATAAAATTTAAGAGGACAAGATAAATAGGTAGTTATAGCAGAAGGGCTTAAAGAACGCATTTCATTCTCTTTGTATCTACCCAAAAACTCAAAAAACTCATCCGTTTTGGGGATAATTATCTCATTCTTTTGTAAAGGCAACACCGAAAAAGAATCAATATAATGAGATATTGTATTGTGAGCTAATTCAGTATTATACATCAATTGCAGAATATACCGACTCATTTCTCCTTTTCCAAAATCATCGGTTTGTGCCGAATACAAAATGGTAACATCGTGTGCACGTTGCAACAATCGATAAAAATAATACGCATAAATTGCGGTTTGTTCCTTAATTGTCGGCATACCAAAGCCAGTTCGCAAACTATAGGGAATAAACGACGAGCCGACTGAATTTTTTGGAAATGCCCCTTCATTGACCGACAACACCAAAAGCGAAGAAAAATCCAAAGCACGGGTTTCCAACACCCCCATTATTTGTATCCCTTGCAATGGTTCTCCCTCAATAGGAACCGTCGCAGACGACAAAGACTTAATAAGCACTTGAGCAACAAAGCGAATAGATGATATTGGAATGGTGTATTCCTGTTTCAAAAATACAATTTGCTTAATTTCTTTATATATTGCATACAATACTGACTGTTCAATATCATTACAATTATCAGATTGAGCAGTATATAACACGATTTGCTCCAAAAAATTAAGAAAAGAATCAACATCTTGATTTATTTCAAAATACCCCCCCACATCTAAACCATCGAGCATGCGAGAAGAAACATATACTGCATTTTTATCTACTACCCTTTTTTTGAGTTTTTGCAAAGAATGGGTGTGGCGAGTAT
>CAZLCY010000021.1:0-20353 GCA_964558075.1 uncultured Bacteroidales bacterium | reverse complement strand
ACGGATACTTTGACTGTAGAACCATATATTTCGATGAAGTATAATCCTGAAAAAAATAGATACCACAAATCAAGAGACGTATAAGATTATTCAATGTCAAACACGTTCCAAAGTAGGATTTAGGATAGATATTGCAGTTTCAAGCTATTATTATGGAGACAAAACAGAGAGCTGGATTGGGCAACATGGCGGAACTAATTTTAATTTCATTCTTGTAGTTGATAAACTGAATTTTGGATTTAGGTTTAAACCTTGGACTATTGCCCCACAAAAGGAAATGGAATTTAAAGGACAAACACTTCCTACAACAGCTAAACTAAATAACATTAAACTTGATTACTATATTGGTTATTCTCTTGATTTTGAAAAACTGATTTCTTTCGAGCCGTATGCAGGTTATAATCGGTCATTTTTTTGTGTGATTAATGAAGATGAATTAAATCAGGAGTTTTCTTTCAATAAAACCGGCGGTCTTATTATTGGAATGACTTTGAATAAGTATTTCAAACTAAAAGATTATGGCTATATATCTCTTTTTGGAACTGTTGGATATGGGTTCGTAGATTATGAAAAAGTTCATCGAGATTTAGATAATGGATATTTTGAATGGAATATTGGGATTGCTTTGAAATCATTCGGAATAAAACGATATAATAAAAGAGTAGAATAAATATAAATGCTAATAACCCAAAATTCAACCACCACACAATGTTCGGCGTGAATTTCCGATTGAACTCAATCTATGGGGTTTAAATAGACAGTGTATACTTTCAAAAAAATCATACTGCATCAAAAACAATTAGAAAATAAACTGTAAGCTTCCCTCAAAACTGAAGCGTATAAAAAACAGTAATTTTTGTTGGATACTTTTCGGTTTGTATGGTATTAGAGAATCATGCTTGCAACCTTATTCGGCAAAATTAATATCACGAATGATTTGTATTCCGAAATTGAATGAATCGCCTAATTGAACATCGTTAAGGTGTTGATACAAGGGGTAAGAAAAAAAACTTGAAATATTCCATGTTTCGTTCAGAAACAGATTTATTTGCGGTATTAACCAAAATGAGTATCCGCCCGATGCTTCCACTTGTGTTCCGTTTCGTTTGTTGTGCATTTCTATGCTGTTTTTTATTTGGATTATTGCTGTCCAGTCATTTAATTTTCGTTCATAAAAATCGAAATGGCGGGAGTAATAAAATGATTGGTTTATAACGGTTCCAAATAATTCCTTTTTGTCATTTTCGAAAAATTTTTCAATACGATTTGTGTAAAAAATGCGTGTTCCCTTAAATGAATTTTCTCGTACAATATATGTTTGGAAAATACCGGCATACGAACCGGTCGAGGGACGAAAGTCAATGTTTGTTATATCGTCGTGAGTGTATGGTAAACTCGCTCCCAAAGCACATGCAATAGATGTGCGGGTGTCAAGGTTTGAGTACAATTGGGTTTTTAGTGAAACTGTTGTGTTTGATAGCCCTTTTCCTGTTTGTGATATACTATTGATTTTGTATGTTGATGTTTTGTTAATGAAATATCCGGTCTCTGATTCTATTGTTAGTTTTGGCAGAATTCCGTATGCTAAAACCATTTGCACATAATTGTAATCTGCTGTGGAATAAACCTCTTTCGGACCTTCATATTTTTTGTTTCCTTCGTAATAAGTGTCTGAATGTGAAAATAAGTAAAAACCGGAAAGGCGTAATGCGTATTGATCCATAATTCCTAAGTTAGCGGTTCCGCCAACAGGATTTCCAGGGTTTGCAAAGCATTGAGCTTGTGTTTGTGTGGGGAGAATGCTTATAATTCCAATAAATAATATAATTATGTTTTTCATTATTCTACCATAATTGTTACCGATTTTTGCTTTTCTTTATTTGTTCCTTGTGCCGTACAGGTAATTGTTTGGTTTCCTGCTGAACATGCATGGGGGAGATATGTTGCTGAATCTGCTGACGGTAATATATCTCCGGCACTTGTTTCCCACGAAAATTGTATATTAGTTCCCGTAGCATATGCTTTTATTGTTGCGGTTTCACCAGCCGGAACAGTTTTTCTGTTTATAGTTAGAGAATCAAATGATTCGAGAAAGCTGTCTTCTGTTTCACCGGAATTTTTCTCGCATCCCATATTGATAAGTAAGACAGTTGAAATTATAAATAAGAATCGAATTGTTGAGTGTTTCATATGTATAAATTAGTTATTGTTTTTCACGCATCGAACAGAAAAAGCGTATGTTTTGGGGAATGTGTCCCATCTTCCGACTTTAGTGTCGCTTGCGGCAAAGCAACGTCTGAAAGCATTCGTGTTTCCCGATGCTGTTGATGTCCATTGATATTCCATACTATTGAGTAATGAAAATGTTCCCGTGCTTGACATACGACCGGAGAGGAGAATGTCAAAATTACTGCTTCCCCCCTCAAGGAGAGCCGTCCCAATTCCCACACCACGCCAAATATTATTTAAATCAGCGTCTGAGCGAGTCATACCTAAAAATATTTCCAATTCTTTCCATTCTTCATCGCTGGGTACATGCCATCCATCCGGACAGATTCCTTGGGTGCTTTCCTGAAAATTCCCATTCATGAGAGCATTCCAGG
The DNA here is from genome assembly GCA_964558075.1 of uncultured Bacteroidales bacterium. Taxonomy (GTDB): domain Bacteria; phylum Bacteroidota; class Bacteroidia; order Bacteroidales; family UBA1715; genus JAQICB01. The sequence goes on along the minus strand of CAZLCY010000021.1, from coordinate 17,750 downwards.
TATAGAGTTTTCCGTATATTTCAGAATTGTCCGGATTATTATCGTAGTCGTAGCATTCGGTTATATTTGTGCCGTCAGGTTTGTGTTTTACTCGTAAATTTTCCTGCATCCATATTTGCTCTCCCAATTTAATTATCGGATAAGAATTGCCGTCAACATCAGTTACTGATGGAACGGGGATAGATATAGTGTCGGTTTCGGACTGATTAATACTGTCGTGTACCGTAACTATATATTCTCCAACCGTAATATTTGTCAGTTGTGCACTTGTGTCACCGGTTGACCACTCGTAACGGTATGGCGGAATCCCACCATTTACAATAAGTTCAATCCCACCATCTTCACTAACGGCATCTGAAGGTAATGTTGCCGTATGTGTAATTACAATTTTTGCAGATGGGGGTTCTGTTATTTCAAAAGTATCGGTAATAACAGAGTCTCGTGCATCTGTTACCTGTACCCAATATATGCCGGGATACAGATTTTCCTGAAAATCTACATTTGCAGTGGTAGACCAAAGATATGAATAGGGTGTTTTTCCGCCTGTTACGGTAAGGTAGATTGCCCCGTCTTTTTTTCCGTATTCACTCACGTGAATGATGTGTGCATCTATGTCTAATGAATCATATTCTTCTTCAATTGTTGGTTCTTCTTCACAACCCACAAAACTAAAGAGAGCAATAAAACAGAATAATATATGTAATTTCATTGTGTGATTTGTTTTGAGTTTTGAGAATATTCTCAAAACTCAAAAGTACAAAATAGTATCTAATGATACAAAAAATAGTATTAGATTTTTTATTATTACGTGAGAATGATTTTTGGATTGTGAATTTGTTTTTGAGGTGTGTTGACGGGAAAATCGGTACAACCCGGAGCGAAAATTTATATTGAAAAATGTTATTGTTTTTAGTGAAAATATTGGAGAAAAAACTTTAGGAACAGTAGTGTTTAAGGTTGAGGAATAATATAAAAATTGTATTATTCATAACCAAACCAATTGTATCTGTATTCTGAACGTGAATTTAATTATCTCATATAAAATTTGACGGCATCTTTTTTTAGTTGTATCAATTCCGATTTCACAAGATACATCATATGTCCGGCATTGTAGTAGGTGAAATAAATATTGTCTTTCAGTTCACTGCTTAAATTCATATGATTAATTGCGTATTCGGCTCCGAAATAGCTGGTTGCTAAATCATATGTGCCATTAGCGACCCAAACATTCATATGAGGGTTTTTATACATCGTTTTCCGAAGTTCATCGGTCACATTCAAATATTTACCGTCGCCGTATTTCCACGGGTGAACATTACCAATGGTGTAGAACGGGAGGGTGTTTGTGTATTGTAAGTCGTTTTGTATATATGTGTTGAACGCTGTTGCAAAGGCTCCGTTTATTTGGGTAAAGCTTGGGTCTTCTGATGCGTAATCTCTGTTTTCTAATGGGTCGGGCATGGTGAGACGGGTGTCGAATCGACCAATTAGTTTTTTATCGGAAGCAAGAAGCAGTTTTCGAAATTTCCACGAGGGAATACGTAAGTTGTGTTGCAAATATGTTTCTGCTGATATGCCGGTGTAAAAAGCTAATTCTTCGGCAATGGCATATTGTTCTTTTGTGCTCAGCATGTCGCCTTTGAGTAGTGCTACAGAATAGGTTTCTATTGCAAATTTTTCTACCTGAGAAATGAGTGAAGTATCGGTATTTCTTTTATCTGAGAGTGCTCCGTGATATTGAGCTGTTTGGGTGTATACCGGTAGGTTAAAAATGTAGGGGAAATCGTTGTCATTATATTCTCGAAGTGTTTGAAAATTGAGTGCCGGCGAAATAAGAGAAATACCGTTAATGTGTAATCCGTAGGTATTCATAATATATTGTGCAACACCGCAGGCACGGGTTGTTCCATAACTTTCTCCTGCAATGTATTTTGGCGAACCCCAGCGATTGTTTTGTACTAACCAGAGTCGTATAAAATCGCCAACGGATTTTATATCATTTTCATATCCGTAAAATTGTTTGGTGTCTTCGCCGTCTTTTGCTTTGCTGAATCCGCTACCTACGGGGTCTATAAATACTAAATCGGTAAGGTCTAACCACGAATATTCGTTTGTGATAATTGAATACGGTGCCGCTTCTGCGTTTCCGTCTTCGTTCATTTGAATTCGTTTTGGACCAAGAGCACCCATATGTAACCAAACTGATGATGAACCCGGACCACCATTAAATACAAATGTTATTGGTCTGTTTTTTGTGTCTGAAACAGAGTTTTGTATGTACGATACGTGAAACATGTCGGCAATGTGCTTTCCTTTTTTGTTTTCGAGCTGAAAATAACCGGCTGTTGTTGTGTATTCAATTTTTTTACCGTTAATTGTTGTGTGAGCTTTTTGGGTGCTCAATTTATACATCGTACTACTATCTTTTTGAGAAAAAACAGAAAAAGAAATGCATAATGCAATGATTGTTATAATATGTTTCATTTTTGTGTATCTTAAAAGTTATTGTTCAAAGATATAAAAATTTAGATTGTTTTCAATATTGATATGAGACTGTCGCGAATAGTATTATATGCAGCTCTGTTTTCTTCTTTTACGGGAGCAACCGGGGGTGATTTTAAGGTGAGAGGATTAATTGCCGATCCGTTTTTGTAAATTCTGAAATCTAAGTGTGGACCGGTTGAAAGTCCCGTGCTGCCAACATATCCAATAATATCACCTTGTTTTACCCGTTTTCCGACTTGTGTATTTTTATTGAATTTTGATAAATGCAGATATGCCGAAGTATAGGTTGAATTGTGTTTGATTTTTACCATATTTCCGCCGCCGCCATAATATCCTTTTTTTACTACAACACCATCACCGATGGTTCGTACCGGAGTTCCTGTGGGAGCTGCATAGTCAACTCCGTGATGGGGACGGACTATACGCAAAACCGGGTGTTTGCGTGCATGAGAAAATCGTGAGCTGATGCGAGAAAATCGTAACGGGGCTTTGAGGAATGCTTTTCGTAAACTTTCGCCGTGTGCATCAAAAAAGTCGACTACACTGTCTTGTTCAAAGGGTATTGCATATATTTTTTCTCCCATATGCGTAAACTCTGCATATTTAATTCGCTCGATGCCTATACTCATGCTGTCTACAATTTGTTCGTTATAAACAACGGTAAATGAATCGCCTTTTTGAAGTCCGAAAAAATCAATTGTCCATGCATATATTTCAGATAATTCTAACGAAAGGGTCGGTGGTACATTTTCTTCTTTTAACGCATTCCACAACGAGCTTTCTATAATTCCTTTTTTTCTTTGTTCTCTCGTTGTAATTTCCTTTGAATCTGTGTAGCACACAATTGAATCTGCAGAGATGAAATTGCAGACAAAAAAATCGGTCATGTTTATTTCGTATACAAAGTAGGCAAGTGTGTGTGTCGAATCTTTTTCTTCGAAAAATGTTGTATAGGTGTTGCCTGCTTTAATTTTACGAACATCAAAAATACTGTCGATAGTTTGAGATGCTTTGTATATAGTTCTGTTTGAAAAACCAAGAGAAGAGAAAATATCTGAAAGGTTTGTGTTGCGAGGTATTTTATGTTGTTCAACGGTATATGCATCGCGTTCGATACCGTAGAGTAATTGCAGTTGTTTTTCGGAAATTGTATCAAGCTCATCTTCAAGTGTTTCGTAGTTTTTTTTGGTTTCGTAGCACGAGGTTAAACTCATTGTACATGAAAAAATGAGAAGAGAAAGTATATATAGTTTGTTCATTGTATCCTTAGTTTTTGCGAATATATAAAAATCATTTCATATTAAACAGTAGAGTCTTTTATTTATTATATTTTTACATTCGTAGAATTCATTTTTTTATCTCGCAGAAAAGAACAATATGAATCATATAGCAATCTATACTTCGAATAGTATTGATAAAAGAGCTTTGTTTGAAGCTATTATCTCAAATGACATGTTGAATGGGCATGTTTCATGTAAAGGGAGAGCTACTGCGGTTTTTTCCGGTCTTATTATTAATAATATTATTGAACATGAGTATAAACATGATGTATTTCCAATTCAAACAGCAGAAAATAAGAGTTTAGAAAGCATGTCGAGCGGACAGCAAAAAATAGCCTTAGCACGGTATTTATTTGAGCAGAATCCGGATTATATGATTCTTGATGATATACAAAGCAGTATCGATGCTCATACTTTAGCACATTTGATGCAGATGATTGCCGAACAGGCTTCTTCAACACAATATGTGCAAATCTGTTATAGAAAAGAAGATGTTTTACCATTCGTAGAAACTGTATTGTGTGTTGATGAAAGCATGCAGATTACGAATACCTATAGTTTACAGGAATTTCAATCACAGTTTGTGCAAACGTCATTACCTCATGCAATTAAGATTCCTCAATTATTTGATGATGTTCCGTTTTTTGATCCTCTTATTGATTTGCGTTTTGTTTCGCTTTCGTATGAACAAAAGCCGGTGTTGAATTCTATTTCGTGGAAAATTAGACCCGGTGAATTTTGGGAATTACGAGGTCCGATTGGGAGTGGAAAAAGCTCTCTGCTTTCCATGATAATTGGCGATAATCCGAAAGCCTACGGACAAGATATGGTTTTGTTTGGTCGTAAAAAGGGGAGTGGAGAATCAATTTGGGACATTAAAAAAAATAGTGGATATTTTTATCCGAAAATGGTACAGTTGTTTGAACGACAGAATTCGGTACAGGAAATGATTATTTCCGGTTTTTTTGATTCTATCGGGTTATATGTGCGACCAACAAAATTACAATATAGAATTGCTAATGACTGGTTGCACGTTTTGGATGATTCATTTCGAACCAAAGGTTTTCAGCAATTATCGCCGGGTCAGCAACGAATAGTTCTGGTAATACGGGCTCTTGTGAAGCATCCTCCATTGTTGATTCTGGATGAACCGACTGCCGGTTTAGATGATGAAAATGCACGCGTGTTTGTCGATTTGATTTCTGTTGTAGCTTCATATAAGAAGATGGCAATAATTTATGTTTCTCACCGCCACGAAAAAGGATTGCAACCTGATTTTGTCTTTGAGTTAGTTCCTCAAAAAAATGGTTCTGTTGGAAAAATGTATAAAAAATAAATAGTATGAACTCTTATAAAAAAATACGCTGGGGAATAATCGGTCCCGGAAAGATTGCTCATAAATTTGCAGAAGGATTATCTTGTGTTGCTGATGCAGAATTGTATGCTGTTGCATCACGTTCATATGAGCGGGCTCAGAAGTTTGCTCAGCAATATCATGTTCCACAAGTGTATGATTCGTATGAATCTTTGGTGTGTGACGAACATGTTGATGTTGTGTATGTTGCAACAACAAATAATATGCACTACGAACAGGTAAAACTGTGTCTCGAACAGGGGAAAGCGTGCTTGTGTGAAAAACCGTTTACTCTTAATGCAGAACAGTTAAAGGAATTAATTGCACATGCACGAAGAAAAAATGTTTTTCTAATGGAGGCTATGTGGACACGCTTTTTGCCTTCTATTATTTCTGTTGACCAACGAATTCAAAATAACGAAATCGGAGATATTGTGCGGCTTGAATCAAATTTTGGATTTTCTGCTGAATATGACCCGAATATCCGCTTATATAATCCCGATTTGGGAGGCGGTGCATTGTTGGATATAGGAATTTATCCCGTCTTTTTTGCTCTTCATTTTTTAGGGGTGCCAAATCAGATAGAGTCAAATGCTGTTTTTACCGAGTCAGGGGTTGATTGTGAAAATAATATGGTATTTTATTATGATAATTCTGTGAAAGCAGAATTGGCCTCATCTTTCATGCAAGATTTACCCTGTACTGCAACAATTTATGGCACAAAAGGGACAATAACTTTTGAACAGATGTGGCATTGTCCGACAAAAATTGTGAAAACTGTTTATGGCCATGAATATGATATTACCCCACTCTACAAGGGTAATGGGTATAATTATGAAATAGAAGAGGTCTGTAACTGTCTAAAATCAGGAAAAAAAGAGAGCCTTCTAATGTTATTATCTGAGAGTTTGCAAAGACAGAAGATTCTTGATAAGATTCAGTTGCTTTGGGACTTGAAAAATAAAAAATATATGTAATTTTGTATTAAAATTCAGAATATAAATTTTAATTATTAGGATAAGCAATGGAAGAAAAAAAACGCGTGTACACATTTGGCAACAAACAAGCCGAGGGTAAAGGAAACATGAAGAATTTGTTAGGTGGAAAAGGAGCAAATTTGGCTGATATGAATTTAATTGGTATACCGGTTCCCCCCGGATTTACTATTACAACAGAAGTGTGTGCTGATTATTATAAATATGGTCAAGAGAAATTAATAGGTTTGTTGCAAAAAGAGGTAACAAGAGCTATGGAAGAGGTTGAAGGCATAATGGGAATGAAATTTGGCGATAAAGAAAATCCGCTTTTAATGTCGGTTCGCTCAGGTGCTCGTGTTTCTATGCCCGGAATGATGGATACGGTTCTTAACCTTGGTCTTAATGACGATGCGGTTGAAGGTATTGCGAAAAAAACCGGAAATCCTCGTTTTGCCTGGGATTCATACAGACGATTTATTCAAATGTATGGCGATGTGGTAATGGATATGAAACCGGACTCGAAAGAAGATATTGATCCTTTTGAAGAAATAATGGAAGAAGTTAAAGAATCAAAAGGAATTGAGAGTGATACGCAATTTACGGTAGATGACCTTAAATTGTTAGTTGCAAAATTTAAAGAAGAAGTAAAAAAACGAACCGGAAAAGATTTTCCAACTGATGCATGGGAACAATTATGGGGTGCTGTGTGTGCAGTATTTAATAGCTGGATGAACCCGCGTGCAAATTATTATCGTGCAATGAATAAAATTCCCGCAGATTGGGGAACAGCCGTAAATGTGCAAGCTATGGTGTTTGGGAATATGGGGAGTAATTCTGCGACCGGTGTTGCCTTTACACGTGATGCTGCGACGGGTGAAAACGTATTTAATGGCGAATATCTTATAGATGCTCAGGGAGAAGATGTTGTTGCCGGTGTGCGTACGCCACAGCAAATTACCAAAAGTGGTTCAGAAAAATGGGCACAATTACAAGGTGTTTCTGAAGATGAGCGACTTGCGAAGTTCCCTTCTCTCGAAGAAGTTATGCCACAGGCATATAAAGAATTGTTTGATATTCAGGTGCAGTTAGAGAAGCATTATAAAGATATGCAGGACATCGAATTTACGATTCAAGATGGTAAATTGTGGATGTTGCAAACACGTAATGGTAAACGTACGGGTGCTGCTATGGTTCGTATTGCAATGGAACAGTTGCGTGCAGGTGAAATATCTGAAAAAGATGCGTTGTTGAAGGTGGAACCAACAAAATTAGATGAATTACTTCACCCGGTTTTTAATGATCAGGCAATAAAATCGGCTAAGCTCGTTGCAAAAGGGCTTCCGGCTTCACCGGGTGCTGCTACGGGTCAGGTTGTGTTTTTTGCTGATGAAGCGAAAAAATTTAAAAAATCAATTTTAGTTCGTATTGAAACATCTCCTGAAGATCTCGAAGGAATGGATGTTGCAAAAGGTATTTTAACTGCAAAAGGCGGAATGACATCGCATGCTGCTGTTGTTGCTCGCGGTATGGGAAAATGTTGTGTGTCAGGAGCTGGTGAGGTTAAAATTGATTATAAAAACAGAACTTTCACAACTCGTGGACATGTGTTTAACGAAGGTGACTGGATTTCTATAAATGGCACTACCGGTGAGGTGTATGATGGGCAGGTAGAAACGTCGGAGGCTGAGTTAAGTGGTGATTTTGGCGATTTAATGAAGTTGGCAGACACCTTTCGAACTCTCAAAATTCGCACGAATGCTGAAACTGAACGTGATGCTTTACAGGCAGTTAGTTTTGGTGCCGAAGGAATTGGGTTATGTCGTACCGAACATATGTTTTTCGAAGGTGAACGAATTAAAGTTATGCGCGAAATGATTCTTGCGGATGATGTGGTAGGGCGTAAGAAAGCTCTTAAGAAGTTATTGCCTATTCAACGTGAAGATTTTAAATCTGTATTTAAAGCTATGTCGGGAAAACCGGTAACGGTTCGATTGTTAGATCCACCTTTGCATGAGTTTGTTCCTCATCAATTGGCAACACAAAAAGAATTAGCCGATGAAATGGGAATTTCTTTGGAATCTGTAAAAATGAAAGTTGCCGATTTGGAGGAGTTTAATCCTATGCTTGGTCATCGAGGGTGTCGTTTGGGTATTTCTTATCCGGAAATTACCGAAATGCAGGCTCGTGCAATTATCGAAGCGTGTCTCGATCTCAAAAAAGAGGGTGGTGTTCCTATTCCCGAAATAATGATTCCGCTTGTGGGAACAATTCAGGAATTAAAATTACAGGAACAGTTGGTTCGTAAAACTATTCAAACAGTGTTTGATGAGCGTGGTGAAACGGTGGAATATCTTGTGGGAACAATGATTGAGGTTCCTCGTGCTGCCGTAACTGCTGATGAAATTGCTGAAGTTGCTGAGTTTTTCTCTTTCGGAACAAACGATTTAACACAAATGACTTTTGGGTATTCTCGCGATGATGCAGGAAAATTCTTGCCAACCTATATCGAACAAGGTATCTTAAAAGATGATCCTTTTCAGGTTTTGGATCAACATGGTGTCGGACAATTGGTTCAAATGGGTGTTGACAAAGGTCGTTCGATAAACAATGATTTGAAAATCGGTATTTGTGGTGAACATGGTGGCGAACCAAGTTCGGTTGAGTTCTGCTATAATGCAGGAATGAATTACGTGAGTTGCTCACCATTCCGTGTTCCTATAGCTCGTTTAGCTGCAGCTCAAGCTGTATTGAAGAAAAATGCGTAGTTAGTTGTTTGAGACATATTCAATATGTCGAATTGACGATACATATTATATATAAAAAGGCTGTTCAATTTTTTTGTTCAGCCTTTTTTTTTAATGCTGAATAGAGGCGAGATATTCGTTTTTTAGGGTTGTTGGTTGTAGGTGGTGAGTTTTGAGATTTGAGATATGTGTCAATGCCTTTGCGTGTAAACCTGTCAATTGTCAATGGTTAATTATCAATTGTTATTAGGGAGGTAGTAGATATTAAATATCAGATATGAGATATTAGTTTAATAACCACCTACAACCAATCACCTACAACCCTTAAAAAACCAACCATTTCATATCTATTCAGCATAGAAAACAACAGGTTATTAGGTATAAAAAAAGCCGTACTTTTCAGTACAGCTTCTCTTTATTATTCTCTATAATCAAAAGATTATTTATTGATTTCAAGTAATTCAACTTCAAATATAAGTGCCTGATGAGGTTCAATAGGCCCATTCGGATGAGGATTTGCACCATATGCTAATTCAGAAGGAACATATAATTTCCATTTAGAACCTACGGGCATAAGCTGAAGAGCTTCTGTCCAACCTTTAATAACGCCATTTACCGGAAAATTTGCAGGCTGATTGCGTTGAATAGAACTGTCAAACACATCACCGTTTATAAGTGTGCCGTGATAGTGTGCTGTTATAGTGCTTTCAGCAGTCGGTATTTCACCGGCTCCTTCAGTAATAATTTCATATTGAAGTCCGCTTGGTAATTCAATAACCTCTTCTCTTTTAGCATTTTCGGCTAAAAATGTTTGAGCTTCGGTAATGTTTTTTTCGTATTTTTTTTGTTGTGCCGCTCCCAAAAAGCTTTGAACTATTTGAGAAGCATCAGTAACTGAAAGTTTCAGTTCTTTTTCTTCAAGAAAGTCACGTATACCTTCTGCGAACGCTTCAGCATTAATTGCATCTACACCTTCATTTTTAAGACTTGATGCAATATTGAGTCCTAAACCGTAACTTGCTTTGTCTAAATCGTTTTGTAACATATAATATAATTTTAAAAAATTGTTGTGCAAACCTACAAAAAAATACTGACTCTGTAAAATTGATTTTCAATTTCTTCTGAGTCAGTATTTCGTGGTAAAATATATATGTTTTTTTTAAGCAGAGACTTCTCAAATGAAGACTATTCTTGAAGCTTTAGCTAAGAGAACTAAGATATCGTTCAGCGTCGAGTGCTGCCATACAGCCCGAGCCCGCAGCGGTAATTGCTTGTCGGTAATGAGAATCTTGTACATCGCCGCATGCAAACACGCCGGGAACGTTTGTGAGAGTTGTTCCGGCTTGTGTATTAATGTAACCGACTTCGTCTAAATCAAGATATTTGGCAAAAATGTCGGTATTCGGTTTGTGTCCGATAGCAAGGAAAAATCCGGATATTTCAATCGAAACCTCTTCTTTTCCTTGTTTTAATAAACGAGCTCCGGTAACACCATTTACATCACCTACTATTTCCTGAGTTACATGTTCGTACAGTACCTCAATGTTTTTTGTTCGGTCAACACGTTCTTGCATTGCTTTTGATGCACGCATATGGTCTTTACGAATTATAAGATATACTTTACGGGCAATTCCTGCCAGATATGTCGCTTCTTCGGCAGCAGTGTCGCCACCGCCAACAACAGCTACATCCTGATTTTTATAGAAAAACCCATCACAGGTAGCACAGGCAGAAACACCCATTCCTTTAAATTTCGTTTCGCTTTCGATTCCTAAATATTTTGCTGTTGCACCGGTTGCAATAATTACCGATTTTGCATGTATTTTTTTTGAACCATCAATTGTAACAATATGAGTGCTTCCCGAAAAGTCAACCTCTGTAGCGTAACCCGAACGAATTTCAGAACCAAATCGTTCAGCTTGTTTTTTCAAATCTTCCATAAGAACAGGACCGGTAACACCCAGTGGATAGCCAGGGAAATTTTCAACATCAGTTGTTGTTGTTAATTGACCACCCGGCTCCAGACCTTCGTATAAAACAGGAGATAAGTTTGCTCGTGCAGCGTAAATTGCCGCTGTGTATCCAGCCGGACCGCTTCCGATTATTAAACACGTAACGTGTTCTTCTTCTATTTTTGGTGTTTGTTCAGAATTATCTTTATTGTCTGAATCTAGAGAAAGGGGTTTAAAAAAATCCATTTTTTTATTTATATTTAGTATAGAATTTAATGATTCAAAATTAATGTTTTTTTGACAGTCTGTGTTTATTTTCATTACAAAAAATGATAAAATTTTATGAGATTGTATATATTTGTATTCTCAAAAAAAATAATTGGTATGAAAAAATATAGTATTATACTTGTATTAGGTTTAGTTGCTTTATTATTTGCCTGTTCTCCGGCACAACAAAACAAACAAGAATTGGCTGAGGAGTACAAACAAACATGCTTGGCTGATACAATGAACACTGTAATTTATGGAGACGATACAGAAGATTATTGTACCTGTATTGAGTCACAAATAGAAGTTTTGCCCGATTCTGTTGAACTCACATCGGATTTGGTTGAAGAAATAATTCAGGATTGTGCTGATGAATACACTTCGTTAGACACAGAATTTTAGAAATACATTTATATATATTCGGGATGTAGCTCAGTCCGGTTTAGAGTACACGTCTGGGGGGCGTGGGGTCGCAAGTTCGAATCTTGTCATCCCGACAAGTAATAAGGTTAATCGAAGCAATCGGTTAGCCTTTTTTTGTGTTTGAAATTGAAAAAAAACAAGATGAGAACTTGTTCGAACCGACGACTGAAAGGAGGAGCTCATGAGCGAAGCGAATAATCTTGTCATCCCGACAAGTAATAAGGTTAATCGAAGCAATCGGTTAGCCTTTTTTTGTGTTTGAAATTGAAAAATAATTATTAATGATGAATTATTAATTGTTAATGGGCATCGGTCGAGTGCGAATTTATAGCTTCATGAAGGTAATTCTTTTGCGTTCGGTTTTGCAATTATACCGGAATTATTGATACACCATTTTTTTTTTGTGCTATAAAAAAAGAAAAAAAATCCGTATATTGCATATCCAATGCAAACAAAACAAACCATAACACCCAATACTTTTTCGGCAGAAATGCTCGAAACAAACCAATATGCTTGCTTTATAGAGAATAGCGTGCAGGTACCACCCCTTATTTCCACCGCCACAAAAAACGATATACAGGTGCAGTTTTACCAAAGCCTGCATCAGGCTCAGGAGTATTATCATTTTGGTATGCCAATGCACAGCAGAACATTCACCGGGAATGGGTACAAATTCGGCTTTAATGGCCAGGAAAAAGAAGATGATATTTATGGGGAGGGGAACTCATACTCAGTTGAATATTGGATGTATGATAGTAGGTTGGGAAGACGGTGGAATGTGGATCCGGTTGTAAAATATCATAAATCATCGTATGTAGCTTTTGCTAATAATCCGGTTTTATTTATTGACCATAATGGTAGAGATACAGTTGAAATATTTAATGGTTGTGGTGAGCTGAAAAATCATATTGAAACAGATAAGGGGGGATGATGTTTTCTTTATGGTTGATGATGATGGAAATAGATATATGGATGATAATGGAGAAGGGTATGATTTAAAAAAAATGAGAACTTTTGCAGAAGGAACGCTTGAAAATGTTATTGAAAATCCAAGTGCATCTTCCAATAAAATGACACTTTATAGATTAAAAGGTGATGATAATTCTAAAGATTTATTCGAATTTCTTGCTACAAATACTTATATTGAGTGGTCGTTAGCTAGAATTGGTACAGATGAATCTGAATCAAATATGCTTGGAACAAATAATGAAGAAAAATGGACAAGTGTGGGACACTTTCTAAATAATACAGGGTATACTTTAAGAGAACATATTCATAATCATCCCAGTGGATCAGAACCGTCCAGGAATCCTGATGGTAAAGGAGGATATACAGGTGATATTCCAAATGTTAAGCTTTATAAGGTAAATTATAAGGATATTGTTCTTAAAGTATTTGATGCGTCTTGTTACATGGGAATATATTACACATATGATGAAAGTGGAGTAATAGATAAAGAATGGGTTGAAAATTCTGGTTGTGATGAAGATTAAACTAATACAAATAATAATATTTCTTGTTTTTAGTTTTCAAGCTTTTTCTAACGGAAAAGCAAAAACTGATACTATACAACAAGTAGAAGTTATAGATACTATTATTTATAGAGTATTAGATAGCTTGTTTTATTTTTTTCAGGATACACAATCTATAGAATCTGTTAATTTACATTTTAATAAAATTAATAATCATATAATTTTTGGCAATTCTGGATATTTTATTAGTTGTAGAGAGCGAGATTCTATTTTTAATGAATTTGACAAAAACTATATGAAAGGTTATTTTTATTATAGAAAAGCTTTAGTATATATAACTAGTCCTGATAGTATTATACAAAATTCTCAGATTTTTTTAATAAATAATATCAAGAAAGAAGTAAGCTATAAAAATTTTATCTTACCTAAAGCAGAAGATGCAAAAGATATTCCAGGAAGACCATATGATTTGTTTTTTTATTATCATGAAGGTAAATTATATACTAAAAAAGATGTTTTAAAATTAGTTGAAGAAAAATTTAATAATGGAAGGTGATGTTCTAATTTTCCCCCGCTCGTTCGAGTTTGCAACCCGAATGCTATTAAGCATCTTTTGAAATGGTAATGTAGGGCTTGTAGCCCGGGCAGAATAATAAAAAGCAAAATTGATAAAAAGAATTAACTTTGCATGAATGGGAACAGAGCTCCGCACTAGTAGAAGTTGAACAGAATAGTTCCGATAACGGAATGTTTGTTGATACACAGGTGTTTCTGTAATTTTAAAAATTTTCAGGTATTTTTTTGTTTATAATAGTATTCTTTTGATAAATATTTATAGTAAAAAGTTGATTTTGCAACTAAATATAGTTACATTTGTGTTGTGTCAAAAAAAGATAAACTAATAGCGAGGTTTGAGGGGTTTCCCAAGGATTTTCACTATGACGAAATGGTTAAACTGTTAGGGTACTACGGTTACTCAGAGGTTAAGAAGGGAAAAACATCAGGTTCAAGAGTGAAATTTGAAAATGAAGCCGGTGAAATAATCTTACTTCACAAACCACACCCAACGGGAATAATGAAGATGTACCAACTAAAGCAGATAAAGGAGGTGTTAAAATGAAAAATTTAGAATACAAAAAGTATACAGGAAGTATAGAATATAGCCCGGAAGATGGTGTGTTCTATGGGAAAGTATTAGGTATAAAAAGTTTGATTTCGTATGAAGGAGAAACTGGTAGAGAACTAGAGGCAGACTTCAAAGAAGCTATAGATATGTATTTAGCAGATTGTAAAGCTGAAGGTAAAACACCCGAGAAACCATTTAAAGGAAGCTTTAATGTTCGTATAGCAGCTAGTTTACATAAGAGAGCAGCATTACTGGCAGCAGCGTCAAATACTTCATTAAACAGTCTGGTAGAGGAGTCTATTAGGTTACGTATAGCACAAGATGGAATATAGATTCTTGATTCATTAGCTCTGTATATTCAAATAATAATATAGTAAGCTATCTGATTGACTTCTGGAAGCATTTTGTCAATGATAAATTATTAAATGTTAATGGTTAATGGGCATCGGTAATTATGTCGGCGAAAAAGGATATGTAAATGATATTATTGTTTTAAGATATATGTGTATGTTGCTTTTAAGTTTAAGCCACGCAAAAGGATTCGCAGGGCAGCGGGTCTAATTTTAGCGACGGAGAACCGAGAGAGATAAGGACTTGTTTTCTGAATAATTTCACTTTGATAGTTCCAGATAACATCTTTCTTATTCGGTAAAGCATGTACAATATTTTGATACATGTAGAATAACCTCCTTTTACCGGCATATACAATATTTTGTAAAAATGTTAGTACTCTTTTTTCGGGTAACGTGAAAAATTATACCTTAAAAAGGCAGGTCATCAGATGGAGACGGAGCGTTGAACGAATCTTCTTCTGGCGGTGGCGGCGGGAAGTCTCCCGGTGAAGGTGCCGCACTGTTTTGTGTTGATAGTGGTTCAAGTTTCCAAGCTTTTACATCGGTATACCAGCGTCCATTAAATTCTCGACTTTCTATGTTTATAGATGCTTTTATTTCGGCTCCCGGTTGGAGAATTGAATTGTCAATTTTATCTCCCCACAGACTTACGCACACTTTTTTTGGATATTGCCCTTGTGTTTCAACAATAAAATCTTGTTTTTTCCATGTTCCGTTTCGTCCTTCTCCGGATTGAACGGGAAGTATTTCTATAATTTTTCCGTCTAATTCCATAATATATTTTTTTGCAAACTTACGCAGTTTTTACAGACTGCCCTAATCTTGTTAAAAGTATTCGGGGAATTGTTGAAAAAAAATGTATTAGCAGTATTTTTTAAATATAAGTTTTATTTTTGTAAAAAAAGTATGGTTTATTTTAAAATAGCAGGATATTATACTGCTGTCCTAATTTTTTTTTATCCCTCATGCATTGTAGTCTATAAAGACCAAACATCGGCATAGTGTTTCATTCGCAATGTATATGATTTTTATTGCAGGGGTATTTTATGGGTACTGTGTGGATTGAACATTTTAATATTTCTATAAATGAAAAACGACCAAATAAAAATATATGCAGCTTCTTTAGATTCGCAAGAGAATATACCCTTGTATGAAGATCGGATTCAGGCAGGTTTTCCGTCACCTGCGGAGGATTTTTTAGATTCTTCTATTGATTTGAATAAAGAATTCATAAAAAATCCATCGTCAACTTTTTTTGGAAGGGTTATGGGGGATTCTATGAATGATGTAGGTATTTCTAATGGTGATTTGTTGATAATTGATAAAAGTTTGGAACCTGCTGACGGAAAAATTGCCGTGTGTTTTCTTGATGGTGAGTTTACGGTTAAGCAAATTGAATTAAGGGATGATGTGTGTGTGTTGTGGCCGGCAAATGCAAACTTTAAACCAATAGAAGTAACTGCTGATAATGATTTTATTGTGTGGGGAATAGTTGTTCATGTTATTAAATCGTTTTAATGTTTTTGTTGATTGATTGTAATAATTTTTATGCTTCGTGTGAACGCGTTTTTCGTCCCGATTTGCGAGAGCACCCAATTGTTGTGCTTTCTAATAACGATGGCTGTGTGATTGCTCGAAGTAATGAGGCAAAAGCTTTAGGTATTCCTATGGGGGCACCGGCATTTAAATGTGCTGATGTTTTTGAAAAAAATAATGTGCAGGTGTTTTCTGCAAATTTTGCCTTATATGGCGATATGAGTAATCGAGTTATGAATATTGTAATGACCTATGCTCCCGAGAGTGAAATTTATAGTATAGATGAGGTGTTTTTGTTGCTTACGGGGCATGAGTATATTAATTTAGTTGAGTATGGAAAAGGTATACGTAATCATGTGTTGCGAGCAACGGGTATACCTGTTTCGGTCGGAATTGCTCCCACAAAAACTTTAGCAAAAGTTGCTAATAATATTGCAAAAAAATTTTATTCGCATACCGGTGGTGTCTATTGTATTGATTCTGACGAAAAAATTAATAAGGCTCTTTCTTGGCTCCCAATTGGTGATGTGTGGGGGATAGGCAGAAGATTTTCGCGTATGTTACAAACCAATGGTATTGTGAAGGCTGCTGACTTTATTACATTTTCTGATAGTTGGATAAAGAAGCAAATGTCTGTTGCCGGATTGAGAGTGAAAAAAGAACTTTTGGGGGAGGCTTGTTTTCAATTGGAATCGGATGATTCGCAACAGCAACGAATTGCGGTAACACGTACGTTTGAAAAAGATTATGAAGGCTTCGATGATATTATTGAACGAGTTAGTACTTTTGCTGCATCTGCTGCGGAAAAGTTGCGTAAGCAGTCATTGTGTTGTAACGCTATATTGGTGTTTATGTATACCAATTACCATAAAAGTGAAAAACCGCAATATTCTCAATCGCTTATTATACGTGTGCCGTATGCAACAAATTCTTCTATAGATATTGTCCATTATGCACGAATTGTTGCTTCTAAAATTTTTAAAAAGGGGTATGCGTATAAAAAAGCCGGTGTCGTTTTGCTTAATCTTGTTACAGAATCATCGCGTCAGCTTTCTTTGTTTGAAATGCAGAATCCTAAACACGATGCTCTTATGAGAAGTGTTGATTCGATAAATACATCGATGGGTAAATCAATGGTCAGACTTGCAACACAAAGTCAGGGGCGTATTTGGAAAATGAAGCAGGAACACCTGTCACCGGCATATACAACTTCTTTGAAAGATGTAATTACGGTGCATGCAAAGTAATAAATGGTAGTTTGCAACGGTAAATCATTAGATGGTGACTGA
This sequence comes from uncultured Bacteroidales bacterium, assembly GCA_964558075.1. Taxonomy (GTDB): domain Bacteria; phylum Bacteroidota; class Bacteroidia; order Bacteroidales; family UBA1715; genus JAQICB01. The sequence goes on along the minus strand of CAZLCY010000021.1, from coordinate 472 downwards.
TGTGCATTGAATAATGCATCCACTTCTGCTAGTGGCGGCGGAATGTGTTTCGGTGAATGAGTCTCGTCGTTTTTAAGTCGGTAGTGTTTTGCGTTTCTACGCTTTATATCGGTATAACGACTATTTAATTTCCCGTTTTCTTTATTTATAGATGCTTTATTTTTGAACCCGGCTGGAGAATAGAATTATCATTTTTATCTCACCACAGACGAATGCATACTTTTTTTAAATTGCCCACATCTTGTTAAAAATATTCGGGGAATAATAAAAAACGGATTGTCGTAATTTTTAAATTGTAGAATGTAGTTTCGTTTGTGAACTCGAAAATTGAACTTAGAGTAATAAATAGTTTCTGAAAAAATTAATTAAAGTACCAATAAGTGCAATTACTAATGAGAGTACAAGGGTTATGGCAATTATTACAATAATGAGTAAAACAGATAAAACAGCGTTAGTTTTGCGTTTTGATTGA
>CAZLCY010000020.1:0-20397 GCA_964558075.1 uncultured Bacteroidales bacterium | reverse complement strand
TAATTTAAAAATTGAAAAGCAATCGTATCTGACCTATATGCAGCAGGGGGGATTACCGGAATTGTCAAATTTGCCTGATGAAGAAATGCAACGAAATTATGTTATGGCGGTAAAAAACACCGTACTTCTCCGTGATATTATACAGCGACATGTAATAAAAGATGCACAGCTTCTTGAGGATATTTTTAAATATTTTATTGTGCATACTTCACAGCTTATTTCAATACGTAATATTGTAAACTTTTTTATATCGAATAACAGAAAAACAAACTACGAAACGGTTTCAACTTATATTCAATATATCGAACAGGCTTTTTTAATTTATAAAACAGAACGATATTTATTGCAAGGAAAACAAACCATTGCAGGAGTTTATAAATATTATTGTAATGATGCTTCTTTCAAAAATTATCTGTATCCCGGATTACATCACGGAGTTGGATACATGCTCGAAAATTTAGTGTTTTTAGAATTACTTCGGTTTGGATATCAGGTATATATTGGAAATATAAAACATAAAGAAATTGATTTTGTTGCACACAAAAAAGATAGAATAATTTATATTCAGGTTTCATATATACTTGAAAATCAAGAAACAATTGAAAGAGAATATTCGGTGCTTGAACTAATTCAGGATAACTACGAAAAATACGTCGTGAGCCTTGATGATATCTTATTCCCGCCTTATAAAGGTATACGACATTGCAATGTGTGGAAATTACACGAATTGTTATGACAGCGTTTATAGATATAAAATATCAGATATTAGTTTTGTGTCAAAAATTCGCTGTATTTTAACCTCTTTGCCTTGTGCCTTGTTCGGTGTCAGCAGATACTACAATTGAAATATGTATGATAAAAAACTGAATTCATACTTTTTCATTCATAAAAAATCACAAAAAATATGTATTTTTACTTTATAAAAATATATTCGTATGTCACGATTTTTTAACCAATTCTCTCAAACAATTAGTCTTCACGGTGAAGCTCTTCGGGTTATTCGCAGGCAAAAAATGATGTGGGTGTTTTTGGTGCCGCTTCTCTTATTTATTCTGCTGGCAATAGGAGGTTTTATGTCTATTTCTTACATGGCAGGCATTGCCGGGGATTATCTCGAATCTGCGATACAATTTGATGAAGGATGGGTATGGCTCACTTTTATTATAAATTCATTTTTAATTGTTTTTTTACGTATTTTGCTTTTTGTCTTTTTCGGTTTTTTTAGTGGATATGTTGTTTTACTACTCATGTCGCCACTTTTTTCCTATATTTCGGAACGAACCGAGCAATATCTTAGCGGACATTCATACCCATTTTCTGCCCGGAGATTATTACACGAAACATTACGTGGTATAGTTGTCGTAATTCGGAATATACTTATTCAGGGCGGTATTTTTTTGGGGGTTTTTATTTTCTCATTTATTCCTTTATTAGGACAAATTATAGGAGGCACAATCGGCTCTGTTTTTTTATTTTTGGTATCAGCTTATTTTTATGGTTTTTCCTTCATGGATTATACCATAGAACGGCACAATATTTCTATTTCGAAAGGTGCACAGTATATTAACAAACGTAAAGGTGCAGCCGTAGGTTTAGGTTTTATTTACGGATTACTCCTTTTTATTCCGTTTCTCGGCATGTTTATTTCAAGTTATTTTGCCATAATTTCAACTGTTGCCGGCTGTATTTATGTTATGAAAGACGCAGGAAATGATACTGCCTCAAAACATACCAATGAACCTGTTACTGATTTTACCAATCCACAATCTTTAGTTGAGAAATAAGGCTCTTTCAATATCTTTTATACCTTTGTACGAAATAAATACTAACAAAAAAATTCAATTATTATGATGGTAGATACTCTTTCGCCGTATGTTTACGGCACTACTCGTTTAGGAGACGAGTCAATTCCTGAACAAGAACGTATACAAACAGCTCTCGAAGTTATGAATCAAGATATATGGATTCATACTTGCCACAAATACGGAGATTCACTCGATATTTTACGAAAAGCTTTTGAGCAGGAACCAACCAAAATCCCAAATATTATTATGAAAATATGGGGTGGCACTAAACAAGAATTAATTGACGGGGTGAAAGTAAACCTTGACCGTATGGGTGTTGATTCTCTTGATATGGGACAATTATGTATTGGCGGTGAATTTGCAGAATCACTTGCTGAAGGCGGAGATGCTGTACAAGTATTGCAAGAAATTCGTGAATCGGGATTAATTAAAAGTTTTGTGTACGAAGTATTTCCGTGGACATCTGAATTACCCCTTAAAGCATTACAAAACGGATCATTAGAAGGAATTATTGATGCTTTTATTTTTTACTTAAATCCTTTACAACGTTTTGCAGCAAACGAATTATGGGATGAAATTCAAAAAACACAATTTCCTATTGTTGCACTTCGTACTGTTTCGGGCGGTCCGGTTCATAAATTACGCGATATTCCGGGATTTGCGTGGGTAAAATACTTACAAGAGCGAGCTGTGGAAGTAGCTCCGATATTTGAAAAATCGGGTGTGCCAACCTGGACAGAATTCTGTGTGCGATATGCATATTCCTTCCCTAATTTAAAAGCAACAACCGGGAGTACCAGTAAAATTGAACGTGTGCACGAATTTCTCAAGGCAATAGAAAATGTGCAGCCATTGCCACAAGACATTATGGACGAGATTGCTGCATTACAATACCGATGGTCTGATGAGGTTGATGTAAAAGCAGAACCTTGGACTATGTAAATAGATATAAATCACGGAGATGTATATCTCTGATGCATCTCCGTGATACTATATACATTTTACGAATTGAGTTGTTTTTTTAATTCAGATAACAAAAAAAGATTGTTTTAATAAATTACTCACTACCGTGCAATAATTAATTTTCCAAATTTTTTGTCAACAATACCATCATTTATACTTTGGTAATGTTCGTAGTTTTCTTTTGCGTCAAATGAAAGGGTGTACATATAAATACCGTTTGGTAATGCTATACCGTGAATGTCTTGTGCCTGCCAATTTACTGAAATAGTATTTGTGCCAATATGTAAGTTCGTTTTCGATAAATCTATACGGGAAATACAGGTGCCATTTTCGGAATAAATATTTATAAAAGCATGTTCAGGAATTTTTTTCCCGGTCAGTACAAAACGAAATGTTGTGTATGTTTTGCAAGGATTCGGATAATTATAAAGTGTTGAAACTTTTGATTCCCGGTTGATAGAGAACTGTAAAATATATTCTCGGTTGCCGGCATAGTTATTACTCACATCACGTACCTGAATGTGTAAGGCGTAATCTCCGTTTTCGAAAAAGCTCGGGTTAAGAATAATTGTACTTCGTTGTGAATGTTCGTTTGCGGGAATAAATTTTACAACCGATGTGTCTGCAAAATAAAAAGGGATAGTGTCTTGCTGTGTTGTGTTTACCGCATAAAGTGTAAATAATGCAGTGTCTTGTAAAAATAGATAATTATTTTCGTCGTAGGCATGAATAATAATTTCGGGTTCAGATGAGATAATATCGCCTTGCATCACATGTCTGCCGTCTACAATAACATCAATTATAGGGTTGAGTTTATCGGTTTGCACATAAAAAGGAACAATTATAAAATTATTGAAATAATAAGTTTCAGGTTGATCATGCAGTCCCGTTTCAGGATTTACGGGGTTAAATTCAATTTTAATAGTATAATTACCAGCAAAGTTTTTGCTATCAATACGGCTTGTGTCAATAAGGTAATCGCCGGCTCTCACCGATGATACTCGATGATAATTACTATAAACTATTTGATTTTGTGGGTTTTTAATTTCAATGTAAACAAGTACACTGTCCATATCTGCCGAGCTGATATTTTGAGCAGAAATTACTGCTTCAATTTCTTCGCCTTGTTCAATGGTATCGGCATGAAACGAAAAAGCGTACTCCGGACTTACAGCTAATTCCCCAAGCGGTTCGTAATAAACCTTCCAGTAATTTAGTAAAGGCGGTGTCCGACCAATTAAATCTTCATGATAATTATATAAAGAAATGTATGGAATAAGTGAGGAATCGAAAAGTGTATCGAGTTCGTGAATTGTATCTTTCGTTATCCATCTGTCAATGGTAAATTCTTGACCGTTTTCTTGTATCCCATATATGCTGAGTGTTGTACTGTCGGATCCGTCATATTTTTCTCCATCCCATACGGCATATTCGAAATGATGAGACGGTCCCACAATTGTCGATTTTACATTACCTTTATAATAATTACCCGGGAATTCGGAATTTAATTGAATTAAATCTGTCGGATTTTCTCCGGATATCTCTTCAGCCGTAGCGATATTACCTTTTTGAGCAAAGAAAATGTAAGGGATATCATTATCTAAATCACGTGGCAATGCTGCACCCAATTCTTCAAAAGCTGTTAAAATATTTTCTTCCCAACTGTCGAAATAGGCAGTTTTAAATGTGTAAACAAGTATATAATTTCCTTCAGGAACAGTGTCGCGAAGGAAGTTTGCAATATTATTTCTTCCAGATGCACTTCCGGTGGGAAACGTAAAATATTTTTTTACAACACCAAAGCGGTAAGGATATATTTGTCCGTAGCTTCCTCTGTTTGCAAGCCATGGCTCAGCAGTAAGAGAATCTATTATTACAATATGCAGGGCAGCAGTATAAAGTGGGAAGCCACTATTAGCCATGAGAGTATTATCTATCATGTAGAGTGTTGAGAAATAATCCTCTTCGGTATTGGCGAGACCTTTTGTTTTGCAAGATACCCCGTGAGGTGTTTCAATAAAATTATATTTTTTATCGTTTTCGGAGTATTCCAGATTGCTTAAATCATTTTTAATAAATTGGTGTGCATGAATTTGTCCCCAGCCTGTTTTATCCGTTTCATAAGTAAATGAACTTTCATTCCATTTTAGCTCATTTTTTTCGGAAACTCGCCAAAAATACTGCTGAGAGTCTTCACAGCTAATGCCGGGATTCCATCGTACAATTGCATTCCCTAATGTGTTTATTGTATCTGAAATATGGAACGAGCTCGTAAAAAGAGGTGTGGTGTCAAGTTCAACAATTACCGATTCGGGAGGATTTAGCGGGTCCACAGCCGTCATAATAAACTCCGGTGATTCTTCGGGAATAATTGCATATTCCTGTGGGTACACCGGAAGCACATCTCGTGAGCTGATAAAAAAGTCTATACTTGCACTGTTATTTGTTTCATTGAGTTCCTGAATAGAATTTTCGGTGTCGGCATTTATGTAAACAGTATATGCTCCGGCTTCGAAGTAGTTAATCGGAAGACGAAGTACAATCGTATCTTTGTAGTATGTTCCTTTTAGAGTGGTATCAATTGTGAAATTGTTTCCCGTGGATGTTGCCGTAAACGTGCATGACACATTGAAAGTATCAGAGACCGCTTTACCGTTATTGCTGATAATTATGCCGGTTTCAATAAATTGAAGATCGGTTGTAAGAAACGATGGATTGAAAAATGCCGATGTTTCATTGATTTCAATATCGGGATAATCAAAAGAATGAACTTTTACGGCAGGGTCACCATGATATACATAACTTAAACTCGTGTTTGCAACTTTGTCTAAATGCATGTATTTGTTGCTTAGCTCAGTAAGTGTTCGTTCTATACTTGTGCCGATTGAATTGCCATAATTGAAACGAGCTGTATTGTTTAAAAAACTTTGTGCAAAAAGATTAAGATATGATGGTATTCCTAAATCAACATTTGCAATAAAACCAATTGATCCCTTTTGTGGTATGAGAACCCACATTTCGCTAATGTTATAATCATTGTCTTGAAAAATATCTCCCGAATAACAAGAATTTGCCAACATAAGAGGATATTTACCCCGGTTGTTAAATAAAGAAGGGTGGTCGATATTTTGGTCAAATCCGGCACCCGAACCATGTCCGAAAAAAGTACACAGAGCGGTTCCGTCGTTCATTAATTCACGAATAATTTCGGGCTCGGTTTTTTCAAATACAGTAGAACTTTCTTTAAGAAAAGTACTTACATGTGCTCCAAAAAATTCATTTTCCATAAGCTTTTGGTATGCAGACAAATAAATACGAAAAAGTCGCTGTTCGGTTGCGTTTGAACCACCCCCGAAATGCATTACATTTTTCATCCATACTGCGGAACCTTGCGATTCATGTTCTTCAACTTTGTTTCGGTATGCATTGAGTTCTTCCGCTGTATTGGCTGAAAGTCTGCCAATAGCAATATTTGTACGCATGGTACGACCGTGTAAATCGGTTGTGAATAATAAATCAGACGAAGGAAATCCCATAGCCGGGACTAATGTTTTTTCATATACTTCCGGGCTTTTTCGAAATGATGGCATATGCATACCCTTTCCAATAATAAACACATGTTCGGGTTGAATGTTCCATTGTTCTGTTGCGTATTTCAGGAAATTATGAATTGCATACGGGTGTTTTTGTATACCATACCCAAATTGGTTATAGAGTTCATCTACATCTATCATTACCGGAGTAAAGCCGGTGTTTTCACGGTAGTTTTTATATGTTACTGCATGATTCCAGAGCGATTTGTGAGTGATAATAATATAATCGCCTTCCTGAGAACTACCTGCGGATAAATCATAAAATTTCGAATTTGTCGTGTTTTTACTTTTTGTGGAAATAATGTCGGAGACAGTGCGGTACGAATTTGGGTTAATAAGAATACATTCGCATTTCTTTTCCGGGTTTGGTAGTCTGAATTTATATTTAACCCCATCTTTAGTTGCTGCAAATCGTTTGTTAAGCTCAGGGCAAAACAGAATAGGAGCTGCACCACCATCAAAATTTACCACTTCTATGTAGATATCGTTTGAGCCCGAAACCTTTGGAATGGTAAAATTCATAGATTGTCGACCTTGAAAATTGTATGCGTGTGGATAGGTAATTTCTACATATGCCACCGAGTTTTTATCTGCAGTTTTTGCCGAACTCCATAAACTTCTAAATGTTATTTGTGTTGTTGAAGAGAGTGTCTCGTTAATCTCGAATGTTTTATGCACCGCATTATAATCGGAATAAATTGTATCAAATAAAAAATCATCTGTTTCAACAATAAGATCATGTCTAGTTTCTGAACGACCACATACTCCAAATGAAAGTGTATAGGGAATGCCGACATCTGTATAATTGGAGGTTGAAAGAGCTTTTGTGACGGATTCTCCTATAGTGAAAAAATCATCAACCCATCCTTCGCCATTAAGAATATAGGCAGCATTTAACGAATTATTATATTCACTTGTATAATTTGCACGCGATGTCTTTAAGCAGTATGATAATGGCGTAAGTCCCGAAAAGTTGGTGTTTCGTGACGTATCATATCGTTCTGCCGATATGGTGTTTGCAAAACACAAAAAATACGATGCGGTGTCGTTGTAGAGGCTGTAATTCGGATTTAACGGAATGCCGGTTTTATATATTGCCGTATCAAGCCAGCCGGTATTTTTTTCGGCATAAAATTCAATATAATCAGAAGAGTTAAAAATGCCATCATCTTGTCCGTATACAAAAACAGGAATAGATTCTCCTTTATGAAAAATTTGAATACTTCGCGGGTCAAAGTCTCCTATTGAAATGCCGTGAGAAATTAAATCAGTATGTGTTATTTTATAAACACCGTCTTGGATAACAGGTATTCGATAATATGTTTGAGAATAATCAATCCAGCCATTAGCATATTGTTGAGAAAATGCATATGAGCAAACACCAAGAATAACACATATTATTATATAGATTCGTCTCATAATTTTCTCTTCAAAACAGTATAATAAAAGATAGTGCGATTATTTAACACGTATTACTTCCTCATCAGAATATTCTAATGAGTCTTCAGTGTCCATTTCTTGCTCATATGTTTCTTCTTCCTCATCAGAATTTTCCTGGATATAATTATCATTTTCATTTTGAGATTCTGAAGTTGTTTCTTCTTTATTTTCAACCGGTTTTTTCTGTGTTTCAATTTCTTGTTGAATATCTTCGTATAATTCATCCTCATATTCGATATTAACAGCAATAATCTCAATTTTTCGTTGATATGCTGCTGCCGGACTGTAAACCGACATCCATTTTTGTTTTCGGTCCGAAATTGCACTTACTTGTGTACCACCTTCGCTTACAAATGTGTCATCCATAATTGTTTCACCTATAGGCTCATGCCCATATTTGAGACTACCTTTGCCGGTTCCCGGTTCGTTTTGAGTATATTGATTAAGTACACCATCATTAAATTCATAAAAGAAATTCTGAATACACGAAATACGTCTTTTCGCAACCATTTCATTATAATCAGTGTTACCAACTGGGCTTGCATATCCTTTAAACACTATTACAATATCCTGTCCATCTTCGAGAATAACCTCAAGCAATTCGGCAAATAAGAACAATCGGGTAAACTCCTCTTCAAGGTCATTGAAGAATGTTTCAATATTCTGAGCATCATATTCATATTGTTCCGCAGAGGATCGTTTTGTATATTCAATTAAATATTCCTGCTTTCGAGTCATATAATCAAGATATAATTGAATATATTCTTTGTCGGTTACTGTATCGCGAGAACGCGGGTCGGGATGGTCATTATCAAAATATAAATAAATAGGTACTAAATCAGTAATACGAGTAATAGATTTACGTACAAGCGGGTGATAATAAATATCATTTCCGTATGCTTTCCCGATTAATCGTTGAGATTCGGTTCGGTTAGAAACCCAATATGCATACATAGAATCTCGAGAAAAATTATAGTACAAATCGTTATAACTTGTATTTACCGGTTTACCAAGATTTTGTGCTTCAGACCATTCATTTTTTCGCCAGTCTGCTTTTGAATAGAATACATCATAACCACCTAAACTAGTATGCCATTCTGAACTGAAGTACAATAAAGAATCACGAATATCATAATATGGGGTAATATCATTACTTGGTGTATTGATATTTTTTCCACAATTTTTTGGCTGTTCAAAACTACCATTTTCATTAATAAAAGAATGCCAAATATCAAAACCGCCATATCCACCTTTTCTGTCCGATGCAAAAAATAATATTTCATTTGCTCCAACAACAGAGAGATGTGGTGTCGTACTGCTTGATCCGGGTTTGTTAATAGTTCGGGGTAGTTCAGAAATGCTAGAAAAAGATTGTGTTTCCGCATCAAAATCAGCTTTATGAATTTTACACTCATAGCCTTTACATTTGGTAAAAAAAGCAATATTACCCGCTTTATTAAATGTGAGATTTCCTATATGATATCCCGGTTCTTGAAGTTCTTTAATTTCAGAAACAGTATGAAATGTACTATCTTTTTTTTCGGCTTTGAGTAATTGATTCCAATAATTTGAAAAAATATACGATGTGTCAGCTAAAGCCGTATCGGCCGCACGAACAGCTCCAAAGAAAAAGAGTGAATCATTATATTGTATCGGAGAATATTCCGAATACATAGAATTAATATACGGATGTTCTATACGATGACTTGTGATATTTTTTAATGTTGGAATTGTTTTAACTAAAGAATCACAAATTTCAATTTCGTTTCGTGCTTTTTTTGAAAAAAAAGAATTATCTCGCCGATGTTCTTTATAGTATTCTTTAAATTGTTCTGATGCTAAATCATATTTTGCTTGAAATTTAAGCATTTGAGCATAATGATATTTTGCATCAGGGTAAGACAATGAATCTTCCTTAAGAGCTTTTTTGTAATACTTTTCTGCATCAGAATAATTTTGGTACATTCGACATGCTTCTGCAATTTTATAAAACAAACGAGTGTCATGCACATATTCCAAAGCTTTTTCGTATTGTTGATGAGCTCCATAATAGTTCTTTTCCATCAAACACGTATCACCTTCACTGGCATGAACATCATAATAGTGTTTTTTTGATTGAGAAAAACCATAGTGTGCCGAAAGACAAACAACAAGGCATGTTAAAAAGTTTAAAAATATAATGCGATATCTATGCATATGATTATTTTTTATCTAAATGGATCATTAATAATACCGGGAGGATTAGCAACTATTTCTTTCCTGCAATTTATGAATTTTATAGAAAATTCAAAACTGTCAGTTCCAACATTATTTGTTTTCCTCCATTGATCTGAATCTCTAAAATGAGATACCGTTAAGTCATAACTAAACCCGAAATTCATAGTAATATTGTCTGAAATAGGTTTGTCAAACGCAAATCCAAAGATAAGAGCGTCTCCATATCTGTGCCATACACCAAGATATAATGCATCTATTATCGGAGTATATTGCTCAACAGCAAATTGAGTATATGTTCCAAAATTCATTTCATTATATATTTTCTGATTTAAGAAAATAAAACTTGGTAAAAACGTAATTGTTGAATTTAATGGTATAATAGAATTTGCATTAAGCGAAAAACGTCGATAATTTGTTGTTGATGTGTTTGAAGCTATTCCACCACCACCTGAGCCAAATAATCGGTAAAAAGTAATCCCGCCATTTATGGGTAAATCGTTCTCAAGGTTATACATCGCATTTACACCTATTCCCAAATCTGCATAAAACTGAGTAGGATTTGAAAAATCAGCACCGGGAGTTGGTTGCCCGGTTATCGGATCAATTTGACCTGGAAGCACAACACTGTTTTCATCAATAGTCATAAGATTCATCATAATGTCAAGACCAACAGAAATTTTTAATACAGTAGGAATAATGTCTTTATGATAAGCCGGCATTAATTTCAGATGCGTATTCCCATATGATGTTTCCCCTCCATAATCGGAGTTTATTAATGCACCTGCACCAAACGTGCCTCCTCTAAATTTGATAAGAGGTATTGGTTGGTCAAATGATGCCATAAATGTATTGTATGCAGACCATTGTGATTTGTAATTTAAAATAACCCGGTGGTCGCAATCAAATAACCCGGATTGAGCCGGATTGAAAAAAAGTGGAGCTGCATCAAATTGTGAAAAATGAACATCTTGCGAAAAACTATTCGAAAAACTAATTAATCCAAGAAAAATGGTAATCAACGTTTGTAGTATATTCTTCTTCATATTAATATTATACTAGGCTTTCATAATTTACAAACAAAGATATTTGTTTTTTTTCAAAAATAAAATAATATATCAACAAATTGCACTTCCATTTTCTATATTCTTTTCAGGATTAATGAAATGGAGACTTCCGTCAGGGTTTTCAGCCATTAAAATCATGCCCTGTGACTCTATTCCTCTCAGCTTTCGGGCTTCTAAATTTATAAGCACACTTACTTGTTTGCCAATTATTTCTTCTGGCTTAAAATACTGTGCTATTCCCGAAACAATTGTACGGACATCTGTCCCTACATTAACCCGCAATTTCATAAGTTTATCTGTTTTGGGAACTTTTTCTGCTTCTATAATTGTTCCGACACGAATATCTAATTTTTCGAAATCAGGGTATTCAATAGTATCTTTCTGCGGTTTTATATTTATATTGGTCTCTTCATTTTCATTTACTTTGAGTGTGTTTCGTAATTTTTTGTTTTGATATGCTATTTCTTCATCTTCAATTTTTTTGAAGAGCAAAGCAATATTCGAAATTTCTTCGTTTTCAGATAAAATAGCAGTATTAATTTCGTCCCATGAAACTTTTGATAATTGCACACAATCACGTATTTTTTGTGCAGCAAAAGGCACAAATGGTTCGAGTAATAGTCCTAAATTTGCGGTGATTTGGAGGGAAACATGAAGAATGGTTTTTACCCGTTCCATATCGGTTTTTGCTAATTTCCATGGTTCGGTTTCAGCTAAATATTTATTTCCTGCTCGTGCTAATTGCATTGCTTCTTTGAGAGCTTCTCGAAATTTATATGTTTCAATATGTTCGGCAACAGATTTTTTAGCAATGTATATGCTTTCAAGTGCATGCGTATCTATTTCTTCCAATGTGTTACAAACGGGAACTTTACCGTCGAAATATTTATGGGTAAGCACAACTACACGATTTACGAAATTTCCTAAAATTGCGACCAATTCGTTGTTGTTTCGTGCCTGAAAATCTGCCCAGGTAAAGTCATTGTCTTTTGTTTCGGGTGCATTTGCTGTTAATACATATCGCAGAGTGTCTTGCTGGCCTTTAAAATCATGCAGGTACTCATGCAACCACACTGCCCAATTGCGTGAAGTTGAAATTTTTCCACCTTCTAAATTTAAAAATTCGTTTGCAGGTACATTTTCAGGCAAAATATATTCACCATGAGCTTTAAGCATTGTGGGAAAAACAATGCAATGAAATACAATATTATCTTTTCCTATAAAATGAACTAATTTTGAGTCTTCTGATTTCCAGTATTTTTCCCAATCGGGAGTGCATTCTTGTGTTGAAGTTATATATCCGATAGGTGCGTCGAACCAAACATAGAGCACTTTTCCGGTAGCGTGTTCGAGTGGCACAGGCACCCCCCAGTTTAAATCGCGACTTACTGCACGGGAATGTAGTCCGCCATCAATCCATGATTTGCATTGTCCATATACATTTGGTTTCCATTCGGTATGCTCTTCAAGTATCCATTTTTTAAGGAAAGGTTCGTGTTTTTGTAGTGGTAAATACCAGTGGGTTGTTTTTTTGAGAACAGGCTTATCTCCTGACAATGTTGATATTGGATTTATTAATTCAAGCGGACTCAAAGATGTGCCACAATCTTCACATTGATCTCCGTATGCTTTTTTGTTGCCACATTTTGGGCATGTTCCGAGAATATAACGGTCAGCTAAAAATTGCTGAGCTTGCGTGTCGTAATATTGTTCGCTTTCTTCTTCAACAAATTCTCCTTTGTCGTATAATGTTTTGAAAAAATCTGATGATACTTTATGGTGTGCTGCACCCGATGTTCGTGAGTAATTTGAAAACTCTATTCCAAATTCTTTAAATGAATCACGTATAAGATTATGATATCGATCTACAATTTCCTGTGGTGATACTTTTTCATTTTTTGCCTTTATTGTTATTGGCACGCCATGCTCGTCGCTTCCACACACAAACAAAACATCTTCTCCTTTCATTTTCAGATATCGAACATATATATCTGCGGGAATATATACTCCGGCCAAATGACCTATATGTACCGGTCCGTTAGCGTATGGGAGAGCTGCTGTAACAAGATGTCTATTGTATTTTTTCATTCGATTTTTTTATTTTTTGAAACATATGTTTTTTCTCTTTATCTTCGCAAAGATAATTAATATTCTCTTTTGAGTATAAAACTTACGTAAATCATGATAATAAAACCTGATTTTTTACAAAAAGGTAATTTAGTTGCCATTGTTTCTCCGGCCGGACCGATTCATATGTCATATATTAGCAAAGCTCTGCAAATACTCGAATCGTGGGGGCTACGGGTAGTGTTGGGTAAACATATATCAAATTCCTGGCAGGCTTTTGCAGGAACAGATGAAGAGCGAACGGCTGATTTTCAAGAAGCCTTAACAAATCCGGAAGTGCGGGCTGTTTTCTGTGCTCGCGGCGGATATGGTTCGGTGCGTATTTTACCGAACCTTGATTTTTCTCCTTTTTTTCAATTTCCGAAATGGATTGTGGGATTTAGTGACATTACTGTATTCCATTCTTTTTTACATACCTGTAGTATTGCTTCTGTGCATGCTGCTATGCCTATAAATTTTGAACAGGTAAGTCCGGTATCACTGGAATCGCTTCGCAATGTATTGTTCGGTCAGGATGCTGCCATTCAATTTGATGCATCGAAATATAATCGAAATGGAAGTACACAAGCTCAATTGGTCGGTGGAAATTTGTCGGTTTTGTTTAGTTTGAGAGGTATGTCGTATGAACCGAATTATGAAGGAAAAATTTTGTGTATTGAAGATTTAAATGAATATGACTATCACATTGATCGAATGATACAGAATTTTAAATTAAGTGGAGTTTTATCGCACATTTCAGGTCTGGTTGTTGGCAGATTTTCGAATATAATGAAGGGTACTAATCCTTTTTCGAAATCAGTCGAAAACATTATTTTTGATGCAGTTTCGGAGTATACTTTTCCGGTGTGTTTTGATGCTCCTTTTGGTCATAAAGAAGAAAATAGAGCTCTTATTTTTGGCGACAAATATGAATTATTATGCGAAGAAGAAAAAGTAACTTTGCGGAATATGTAATCGTGCTTTGTGGCAAATAATCTTGTAAGCCTTTTCCTGTGAATTCTCAGAAATTACCGAATCACTTCGTGCATATTGTATGATTCCGGAATAGCAAAGATTGTGTTGTTTACGGTGGCACTTTCTATATTAATAACCGAATATATAGCTTTATCGTCACGCAAAAGTGTTCGGCTTTCAGTTAATAAAGGCATATCTCCGGTAATTGTATTTAGTGGTAAAAGTGTGAAGAACGAAAAGTTGGTTTCGATGTTTTGCCACAATTCCGCCATAGGTTTGAAAAAATCGAAATTTTCTTGAGCAATCCAGTACGCAATTTCAGTATTTGTTTCCTCATCACGAACACGCCACTGGTAACATTTATACCCCTGTATGTATTTGAAATTGCCGGTATTTATTATTGCCGGTTTTTTTTGAGCAAAATTCATTGCTTCTTGTTGTTTTACGGGCATATATATTTTTTGAGAATGATTTATTGCAAAAATAGAACTGTCTTGAAGATTGAGAAGATACGTTTTGTGTAATTGTTTATATTTATCGTATTCATCAATTCGAATCTGAGAATTTTTAATTGAATAGCTATAATAAATTGTATCACCATACGTTTTTTTAACAATATCAATAGTTCCCTCAAAGTTTTGTGCGTATGAACACAAACTTGTAACGAACAAAATTAATATTGCCGACAATACTTTCATATTTTTTACTTAAAAATCAAACCCGTATTAAAATCAAATATACAAAAATTTACACAAAAAAGCACTATGAAAAAGGAAGAAAAATCTCCTTTAGGACAAAAAGGTGAGCAAATTGCGTATAACTACTTATCCAAGCTCGGGTATGTTTTGTTAGAGCGAAATTGGCGTTTCAAACATAAGGAAATTGATCTAATCATGACAGATGGTGATGAACTTGTTATTGTTGAGGTAAAAACGCGAAGTACCACATATTTTGAACGACCGCAAGATGCGGTTAATATAAAAAAACAACGATTGCTAATACAGGCTGCAAATGCGTATGTTGAACAGAAAGATTATTCAGGAAATGTTCGCTTTGATGTGGTTTCCGTTATTTGTAATAGTCAAACAACAGAGGTTGACCATATACAAGATGCATTTTATCCGATGGCATAAAAAGTTTATTGGCAGTATTTGGATTGCAAATCCGCCACTTCACTATCATACATTTCGCTGTACCCTAATTTGAGAGCTTTATCGAAATCTTTACAAGCATCTTTTGTAAGACCGGTTGCAATATATATAAGTCCTCTGTTTTTATATGCATACGAATTATCAGGCAGTAACTGAATAGATCTGTTAACATCTTCGAGTGCAAGTTCATATTTTTGTAGTTTGTAATATGCAAAACCTCTATTATTGAGAGCATACGCTTCGCGTGAATCTATAACCAATGCTTTGTTAAGATATTCAATTGCCTCTTCATATTTTTCTTGTGTAATAAGAAAGTATCCCATATTAACAAGTCCACCAGTAAATTTCGGATTAATTTCTATACATTTCTTAAGATGCAACTCTGCTTCTTCATTTTTATTTAAATACATACAACTTACCGATAAATTGGCATGAAATCCTATATTTTTTTCGGCATCATCTGCAACATTTGTAAGTAAATCGTATGCTTTTTGGTATTGTCTGGTGCTGTTGTATGCTTTGCTTAAATTAAGGTGATACACATCGCTGAATTTTGTAGACAAAGCGGGTACTAATGAGAATATTTTTTCGTAATTAGAGATAGCTTTGAGCAACAAACCTTGATTAAGATAAATTTGGGCTCGTAATGTGTATGCTTCTACGCAGGTGTCGTTGAGCTCAATTGCTTTATCTAAGTTGCGGACTGTTTTTACAATATTATGAATGTTGTAATACGATTTGGCTTTATGTAAATAATATTTTTCATCTTCGGGGCAGACCTCAATACAAGAATTTATTAACTCTATTGATTGAGCATATTCTTTCGCATCAAATGAGTTTAATGATTGTACATATAACGAATCACAATTTTGTTGTGAGTATGCGTGTGTAACCATTACACTTAAAGCATACACAAAAAAAAATAATCTTAGCATTTAACGATTTCGTTTAAAAGGATTAAAAAAACTACGCAATTTATCTTTCTTTTTCTTTTTACTTGTTGGAGTATATGAAGATTCATATTTTTCACTTGCTTTATTTTGCCTTTTTCTGAGCTGGTTAGAACGCCTCCTTCGTTCTTTCGATATTCGTTTACTCTTGGATGGTTTAATTTGCGAACCAATTCTTTTTATCAAGGGCATTGTGCGTCCTTGGTTAAATTTTTTTGCCTGTCGTTCATTCTTTTTCATACGTTGACTCGTGCTTTGATTTTGCATTTCACCACGAGTCTTTTTGTACTTTTTATCGCGTTTTTTATGTTTTTTTCGTTGTTTTTTTGCCTGTTGTTTTTTTGTTTCTTTTGACGATTTAAATGTTTCATCACGAAATAAATCGTCACGGTTTTTTGATTTTTTTACGCCCGAAGATTTACGTGATTTTGGCACAAACAAAGAACTACGTTTTTTTCTTTTTTCAGGCTCATCATCTGTTTGACCAAAACTAACAGTTTGTACACAAAAAATAATGAGTAAAAAAGGGATTAATCGTGATAATTTCATTTCATAAATTAAAGTAACGCATGTAATAGAAAATACAAAAATACAGAAAAACTTTTTTTATATATATATAATATCTATTAATTAGTTATTAACAAAAAACATAACCTGTTAACAACTTTACTTTTCTATATTATTATTTGTATATTTGTGCCGTAGGGGTATTAAGTTTATTCAATTTCTTGAAATATGATAAGTGGGACATACATAATTTGTATTTATTAATGTAATATAATTTCTAATGAAACGACTCAGTGTAGTGCTTTTTATGGTAATTGTTTCTTCTTTAGCTTATGGGCAAGAAATGGGATATTCTTTGCAAAGTATAGATTCTTCGCAAACAAGCACAGAGCCTATTTCAATTATCACTGTTTCTCCTGAATATGAGCATGATAGCATTAAGGTTGATGTGAAGTGTGTGGTGAAAAAAGATGCAATAGAAGTAATTACGTATAAGTATGAAGGTGTCTCACTTACGTTTACACGTAGAGGTGCGTATTCTCCAATGTTAAAAATGAATATAGATGCAAGTCACAATTTAATTGATATAAAAACTATCTTTGCAGGGATTTATTTTTTAGATATATATAAAGATGGTATAAAATGTAAAACATTTCGTGTTGAAAAAGATTTTTAAAAAATTATCGTTAGACGACTTGCATCGAGTTTCTGTAGAAGAGTATCAAAACCTTGAAAAAATACCCATAATTATTGTGCTTGACAATGTGCGAAGTGCTCAGAATGTTGGAGCTGTTTTTCGCACTTCAGATGCATTTTGTATACAAAAAATATATGTGTGTGGAATAACTGCTCAGCCACCACATAAGGAAATTCAAAAAACTGCATTAGGTGCACAGGATGCAGTGTCATGGGAATATTCGGAAGAGACTAAATCAATAGTGGATGTGTTGAAAAATGACGGATGGTATATTTGCTCTGTTGAACAAACAAAACAGAGCACAAAATTACATGAGATAACTGTGGATATTAACAAGCGATACGTTTTGATTTTTGGAAATGAAGTCACGGGTATTGAACAATCTGTTATTGACATGTCTGATGAATGTATTGAAATACCGCAATTTGGTACAAAACATTCGTTTAATATTTCTGTCAGTTGTGGTATAGTTTTGTGGGATATTGCAAAATGTTTTCTTGTTTGATCTAGTATCGTGGAGGAGTCTTTGCTTAATAGAAAATAAAAAAACCATCAAAATATTTTTTTTTTGATGGTTTTTTTATCTAATATCCAATAAGAAAAATAAAAATTATCCGGAGAAAACAATTTTCGGTTATTCTAAATACATTACATAAGCATTCGGGACTAATTCTTTAATAGTTGGCAGTAAATTCTGTGCTTCAGCTTTTGAATTAAACGGACCAATATAAACCTTAAATAAATCCGGACCTCCTTCTGTGTAGTCGGGAATCCAAAAGTAACCTGCTGAATATCCTTTATCACGTAAAGATTTTACACTTTTAATAGCATTATTGTTATTTGAAACACTTGCGTAGCCAATAATCCAGCTTGGTGTTTCAATTTTGGTTGTAGGTATTTGTGAACTACCTGAATATTTCTGCTGTGTTTTCTGTAAATCTTTGGTAATGGCATTAACAACCTCTTCTTCAGAAACGTCTTTTTTCTCCACGTTTTCTTCATCAATATTTTCTTCAATAGCTGTTTCTATTTCGCTTTCTAAAGAATCTATTGCTGCAATTCCCGAGCTTTCACTTTCATCAGCATCATCGGATGATTCAGGCGATTCGTTAGATATTTCTGTGAGCACTTCAGAGTCGGCGTAGCCTTTCATTTCCAAAAAGGGCATCCAACCCGCCAAAACTTTCGGATATTGGGTAAACATAATTATTCCGGCAATTAAAATTATGCCAATTGCAGAACCAAATATAATGAGTCTTTTTTTTCCTTTTCCATTTTTGTCTCTCGGTATTTTGGTCTCTTTAGGAGGTTTTGCTTTATGTGTAGCTTTTTTTGGCTTACCTTTTTTTAATGATTTGTTTTTTGCAGACGTGTTTTCGTTTGTGTTTTTTGTTTGAATCGGCTCTTCCGAATTTATAGGAGATTCAGAGTTTTCATTTTTTTGAGCCGCAGCTTGTACTTTTTCAGCCGATTCTGTATCAGTATTTTTTTCAGTAGAATCATCCAATTCTATATATAATTCATCCTTATCTTTAGGTGTCGGATTTGTGTTCTCATTTGACGTTGATGAGTTTTGTTCCGAATCTTCACTGTTTTTTTTGTGTTCTGTGTCTGTCATAACTATATATCTTTTCTGTTTATCACAAATATAAACATTTTTGTGATGTTTGAAAAAAAAATCGCAAAAATGTTTAAAGTATTGCATTTCAGCATACTATTTTATATATTACCACTAAATAAAATAAAAATAAAAATTGAGAGTATGAAAAAAATTGCATTTTTATCTGTATTATGCCTTTCGGCATGTTTGTATCTGTCTTGTGAAAAAGATAACTCGACCCCTGATACATCTGAGAATGACACACTAACACAGGATTCAACCGCAAATCCAATTGACACAACAAGCAATGGAAATCAAGATTTGCTTAATGGTTTTATAATAGATACCATAGGTCATTTTGGGTATGATTTTTCTGCGGGAAAATCCGATACCGTTGATATGGATAATAACGATGGTGGCGTGATTAATTGGCATCCAATATCATATGATAGTGGTGTAATTACCTATCCTCAATGGGATACCGTTTTGTGGTGGCGAAATGATCAAGTCGACACAGTAAATTGGGAAAACCAAATAAAGAATTACGGACAGGTTGATGTTACTTCAATTAGTTCAATTTCTACTCAATGGGACACTATAATTGACCCACTATTTGTTGGGAATGTATTTGGAGCTGCGTGCAATGACGGTTATGTGCTTTTTGAAGTTGTTGAGGTTATGAATTCAGATATGTGGGAAGCGGTTGTTAAATATAAGTTTAGCACAACAAATAGTTTTTAAGATTATATATCGAAATTACTATACCATATAATACCGAATAGCTCTCTGATTTTATAGAGGGCTATTCGAATTTTACGGCTTGTGCCGGATTAATTTTTGAAATAATGAGCGCCGGTAATAGCAACATAAATATTGTGATGCACAATGTTCCAATATTAATGAGTGCAATAAAAGGTATTGAAATAGAAATAGGTACATACGACATGAAATAAATTTGAGGATCTAATGGAATGATGTGAAAAAAGTATTGTATAATACATAATGATATTCCGATGACATTTCCCCATATCATGCCGCGAGAAATAATAATGCTGCCAACATATAAAAAAACCTTTTGGACGCTCATATTGTGTGCTCCGAGTGTTTTTAAAATGCCAATCATATTGGTCTTTTCAAGAATAATAACTAACAATCCAACAATCATATTCATGCCGGCAACCAATATCATAAGTGCAATAATAATCCAGGCATTCATGTCGAGAAGCGAAAGCCAATCGAAAATTTGCGGATTGGTTTCTTTGAGTGAACGTACGAATAAATATTCGGAATCTCTGTTGAGTTCAAAACCAATAAGTTTGCGAATTTGTT
>CAZLCY010000019.1:0-21253 GCA_964558075.1 uncultured Bacteroidales bacterium | reverse complement strand
CGGCATAAATTCCATGAATATGGGAGATGTGTATTCAGCAATAGATTATTTTGAAGCTTATTGTGCACAAAAAACCGATGGGAAAATTATGTTTCTTCTTGCCGAATGCTATCGGGAAGCACGTAATTATCCTTTAGCAAAAAAATGGTATGAACAGGCATACAAAGAGAACCCAAACAAAAATGTGCTTGCTCTCTACCATCATGCATGTATGCTCCAAACAGAACGCAAATATGAAGAAGCACTCGCAGAATTTACCAAATTCCGAAGAGCATATCGCGGAATAAAAAGCAAACGTCACAGTACCGACTATAACCGATTGGCACGAAATAAAATTAAAGCCTGCGAAACAGCCGAATACATAATTGACTCTGCGATAACCGTAAAAGTCGATCATCTTTCTGAAAGCATTAATAAAGCCTCCATAGAATTTGCTCCTCGATTTTATAATGACACTATACTTCTATATGCATCACTTCGTTCAGACACTGCGGTATACAAAGTTGTCGAAGGAGAGCAAGACAATGTGCCAAGACGACAATTTTATTTAGGACAAGAAACAGAAGACAATTGGAAATATATCTGTCCATGGAACGAAGGTTCATTTAACGATGAAAACAAAGAAACCGGAAATGGCATTTTCACTCCCGACCATCAACAATTCTATTTCACTCGTTGTACTCCAAACAGACGAATGGAATCTGTTTGTAAAATATACATGAGTCGGCGAAAAGGAAAAAACTGGACACTCCCCGAAGCATTGCCCGAAACAATAAACAGTCCAAAATATACAAGCACACAACCTGCTATTGGTTATGATTCACGAAAAAATGAAGTAATGCTCTTTTTTGTAAGCGACAGACCCGGTGGAAAAGGCAATTGAGATATTTGGTACACAATTTTTGACAAACGAAGAAAAACATGGAAAGATCCACGGAATTGCGGTCCGAAGGTGAATACTCCGGGTAATGAATTAACTCCATTTTATGACAACCGAACACGAACACTCTTTTTCAGTTCAAACGGACAAGAAGAAGGATTAGGAGAACTGGATATCTATCGTACAGTTGGAGAACGTTCAAGTTGGGACAATAAAGCAGAAAATATTGGATACCCGATAAACTCTGAATTTGACGATTTATATTACACCCTGCACAATAAAGGTAAAAAAGGATTTTTCACGTCAAACCGCCCGGGAAGCGTAACCGTTATGCATGAAACATGTTGTGATGATATTTTTTCTTTTGAATACATTGATTATGTTGAACTTGCTGCACAAGGAAAAGTATATAAAATTGCCAACGAACGATTAAATTCTATTTTAAAAGGCAAACTTGACTTAACAGAAAAAGAAAAGAGTGACACAACAAAAAATTATATTGAAGGAGCATTGGTCACGCTTTTTCTTCATAACGCCATTACCGACAAAGCTTTATTTATTGCTCAAGACACCACGAATGAAAAAGGAGAATATTTTTTCTCCATTGACCCAAATAAAAATTACATAATTGAATTTGAAAACCTCAAAGACGCTCCTCGTAAAGTTAAGCTTTCAACACACGGCTATCTCCAATCAGACACAATAGAAATTGATGATGTCGGTATCGAATATATTTCAAAAGATGCAATTGTTTTAAAAAATATATACTACGAATTTGACGAACATAAACTTTCTCGCACTGCAAAAGCAACATTAGACACAACACTTATTGCGTTACTCAAAGAAGCACCTGAAATAGTTATAGAATTAAGTAGTCATACTGATAGTAAAGGAAAAGACGATTACAATCAAAAACTTTCTCAAAAACGTGCCGAAAGTGTTGTTTCATACCTCATACAAAAAGGTATAGATAAAAAAAGATTACACCCGAAAGGCTACGGAGAGACAAAACCAATTGCTCCAAACACCAAACCCGATGGGAGCGATAATCCGGAGGGAAGACAAAAAAACAGACGTACAGAATTTCGTGTAATTGGAACTTTACATCAATATTCTGAAATTATTTATGAAGAATAATACACAAAGTTGAATAAATTGGAAACTCTTAGTATATTTGTTTCGTATATTTTTTGTCAACAGGCGTTATTTTTTTAACTTTAATCTTTATATTATATTATGATACGAAAAATCCTTACATTACTAATAGTTTCTTCCATTGCCACAACCTGTTTATTTGCACAAGAATCTGAAGAAGATTTATCACTTCTCAGCAATGGTAAACTTAAAAGAGAAGGTAAAAAAGCAATGTACAATCAAGACTTTCATGCTGCTATTCGCTATTTCGAAGAATTCAGCAGACACAAAGAAGATGATAATATTATGTTTTTGCTTGCCGAAAACTATCGATACGTGCGAAATTATCCTTTTGCACAGTATTGGTACGACCGAGCTTATAAAACCAATCCGGAAGAAAACCCTATGGCTCTATTTTATTATGCTCATATGCAATTAGTAAACAAACAATATGAAGAAGCAGCAAAATATTTCGGTGATTTTTCAAAAGTTTACCGGGATTATCCTGATTCACGCGAATTACGAAGAATAGCAAAAAACTATATTGATTTTTGTGAAGTCGCTGTTGACAGTATGAACAATCCGGTAAAAGTTCGAGTAAATCAATTCAACTCAACTATTAATTCGGATGCAAACGAACTGTCTCCATTGTTTTTAACATCTCAATCATTTATTTATGGTTCAATGCCAATAGACACTATTGCAAAAGACCCGAATAATGACACAATTCCATCACCAGACTTTTATGCTGCATCTCTATCAGGTGGAACGTGGCAAGGACTTGGAGAATACGCTTTACAAGAAACTGACGACCCGCTTCAGAAAGCACAAAATGGTGCATTCTCACCCGATTTTCAACGCTTGTATTTTGTAAAATGCGAGAAAGAAAAGTCATTTCTCGGTTTATTCGGCACAACAGAAGCATGTAAATTATACCAAAGCAAAAAAATATATGGAGTATGGCAAAAAGCCGAACCATTGCCGGAAATAATTAATATGAAAGGAGCAAATATATATTCGGTAACAGTCGGCACAGAATCACGAAAAAATGATGAGGTTGTGTATTTCATAAGCGACAGACCTGATCCGCGAGCACGGGGTGGTCTTGATATTTGGTACACCATTTATCAATCTAAAAAAGAAGAATGGCGAATTCCTAAAAATGCCGGTAACAGAGTTAACTCTCCCGGTGATGAACGCACTCCTTATTATGATGAAAAGAGCAGAACACTCTATTACAGTTCTAACGGACATGGCGGATTTGGTAATTTTGACATTTATTCTTCTATTGGTGAACTGGGAAGATGGACTCCTGCCGAAAATATGGGATATCCGATAAACAGTCCATATGATGACTATCATTTTAGTTTATCGAATGACGCAAAACATGGAGTATTTACATCAAACAGACCCGGAAGCACATCGCAATTACACGAAGGTTGTTGTGATGATTTATATGCAATTGACTTTGAAAATATTATTGAAATACCAATAACTGGTCGCGTATTTGAAATAGAAGATGATGAGCTACAGCGGTTATTAAAAGAGGGATTTAAAGGGGAGGCTCTTCAACCTGAGGAAGATTCAATTGATGTGCATTTTATTGAAGGTAGTACTGTTTCTTTATTTGTGGGAAATACTAACGAAAAAGTATTTATTGCAAGTACCGAAACAAATGATAACGGTGAATATTCTTTCAACGTAATGCCAGACAAAGATTATGTATTACAATTTGAACACGTTAAAACAGGTTCTGCAATGATTCCATTTTCAACAAACGGAATTACCGAGCCTGACACATTAAAAATGGATGACTACGGTATTAATTACATAACGAAAGATCCTCTTATAATTAAAAATATCTACTATGAATATGGTAAATATAAATTAACCAAAGAACACAAAAATACTATTGATGCTGCTATTTTGAAATTACTTGAAGAGGCTCCGGAAATTGTTGTGGAAATCAGCAGCCACACCGATAGTCATGGTAGTGCTGATTTTAATTATAAATTGTCTCAAAAAAGAGCTGATGAAATAATAAAATATTTAGTAAGCAAAGGTATTGAAGAAAAAAGACTTCAGGCGAAGGGTTTTGGCTTTGATAAACCAATTGCTCCAAATACTAATCCTGATGGATCTGATAATCCGGAAGGGCGTCAGCTTAACAGACGTACAGAATTTAAAGTTGTGGGGGCAATGGAAAACATTATTGATTATTCCGACGAGGCTTATGAAGATTAATATTTAACATAAACAATTGATTATTAAAGCTCTCGAAAATTCGAGAGCTTTTTTTTTGTTTTATTTTTATATTTTTATTGCTATTAGATTTTTTTTTATATACTTTTACTCCTACTAAAACTATAGGATTAAAATAATAAACTATGAAAGAACGAAAATTACATTTTGACACACTCCAAGTACATGCGGGACATACACCAGATGAAACTACTCATTCGCGAGCAGTACCAATATATCAAACAACGTCGTATACATTTGATTCGGCGGAACATGGAGCAAACTTATTCGCATTAAAAGAATTTGGTAACATATACACTCGCTTAATGAATCCCACAACCGATGTGCTTGAAAAAAGAATAGCTGCACTGGAAGGTGGTGTTGCTGCGGTAGCTGTTGCATCAGGTCATTCGGCACAATTCATTGCAATAACCAATATAATGACTGCCGGTCATAATATAGTAAGTTCACAAAACTTATATGGTGGCACCTACAATCAGTTTAAGGTGACATTTCCGCGAATTGGAATTACAACCAAGTTTTCACCGTCAAATAAGACATTTGATTTCGAGGCACTTATAGACGAAAATACCCGTGCTCTCTACACCGAGACAATAGGAAATCCTGAATTTAATATTCCTGAATTTGAAGAGTTAGCAAAACTATCGGAAAAATACGGAATTCCTCTTATTGTCGATAATACATTCTCAGGTGGCGGGTATCTGTGTAAACCAATTGAACATGGTGCACATATAGTACTTGCTTCTGCAACAAAATGGATTGGCGGACACGGTTCGAGCATGGGAGGCGTAATTGTTGATAGTGGAACTTTTAATTGGGGAAATGGCAAATTCCCTCTCTTTTCGGAACCTTCAGAAGGATACCACGGTCTTAATTTTTG
The DNA here is from genome assembly GCA_964558075.1 of uncultured Bacteroidales bacterium. Lineage (GTDB taxonomy): Bacteria > Bacteroidota > Bacteroidia > Bacteroidales > UBA1715 > JAQICB01. Next base: position 16,097 of record CAZLCY010000019.1, on the reverse strand, counting down.
GGAAACATTTGGTACGAACAGTCCTTTTGGCAATATAGCATTCAGTATTCGTGCTCGGGTAGAAGGATTACGAGATTTTGGACCGGCAATAAGCCCTTTCAACTCTTTCCAGATAATTCAAGGAATTGAAACTCTTTCGTTGCGTATGGAAAAAATTTGCTCCAACGCACTTACTTTAGCACAATGGCTCGAAAAACATCCACAAGTAGAATCGGTTAATTATCCGGGATTACCATCATCTCAATATCATAATCTTGCAAAAAAATATTTGAAAAATGGTTTTGGTGGTGTTTTATCATTCCGCATACGGGGAGGAAAAGAAAAAGGAAACGAACTGATAAATAATCTATCATTAGTAAGTCATGTAGCTAACGTTGGTGACACTCGTACACTTGCAATACAACCATCAGCAACGACTCATCAACAATTATCAGATGAAGAACAAGTACAAGCCGGTATTTCTCCGAATATGATACGAATATCTGTTGGCATTGAACATATTTCAGATATTATTTGGGATTTTGAGCAAGCTTTTGAAACTATATAATTGTACTTGCGAGAAAAGTCTTAATTTTAGAAGTCTCTGCATGGAAAACTTCAAAGACAAGGCTTTCGAAGGCTTATTAATTGGGAGTTTACTGTTGTAAATGACCAGTTAATAAGTCGAGAGAATACGCAATATTTGGAGTTTTCGGGCAGAGACTAATTAACATATTCTCATTATTTTATAGAATACGTATATCAAAAATATCATATCGATTAAAATCAGTCCAGTACGTACGAGCTAATTTTTCGATATAATCCCAATAATCAGGAGTTAGATTTCCATATAATCTGACTCCTTTTTTTATGTCTGCCTGCATCTGCAAGGCTATTTCTTCCGTCACAGCAAACTCTACAGCATATCCATTACAGCGACACAATAGTGTAGGTATAGAAAATACGGTATCGGAAATTTCAATTAATCCCTGACCAATTGTTGCTCCGGTACTTATCTGCACACCATCATTAAAACAACTTAAAGGAGGACGAGTACCTGCATACGAAACTACTTCAATATTATTTGCACCTACATTAAAAAACTCACAAGCTCTCACACCGACTTTTGCACCTATTATTGAATAAATACCGATATGCCCGTGAATTTCATTCGTCAACACAACAGCTTTCCATTCGGTTTGCCCAAACTTTGCAATAGTAGAATCAACCATATCAGCATATTTCGGAATATACAAATCAGAACGTATGGGAAACTTTGAAAATATTTGACTCTCCGGATTTTCACCTGATTCATACAATGAAACAAGAGTACTATAAACTAAGTTGTTGGGAACTGATGGAATAAGCGTATGAGAGGTACTGTTTTCTGAAAGCACTTTCTTATCAAACAAAATAGAGTTTGTAATATATAAAGGAACCAAATCATCCCACAGTAATAAATCATGATTTTTTATTTTACTTTGCACATTGTCGGACAAATACAGAGATTTAATGTGCCTACTATATTTTGAATCGGCATGAGAAAAATGTGAAGCATATGCCGAAGAAAACAAAATGTCTTCTCTATTCAATGAAACAATCTCTAAAGAAATGTGAGAAGAACAAATAAAGTTATATGCAGCTGTATCGAGATTATAGTTATAACCTTCTGTTAAATTACGTTCATTATACCACACAATCCTCTCAATCCGTTTGCTATATTCCGGGTGAGAAGCAATAAACTGAGCATAGGTGGTAAGAGATCCTAATGCTATTAACGTTATCTTCTGAGAAGTGCTTTTAAAAGCCTGTTCTATAACAGAATGTGAAGAATGCTGAGGAATAGGAAATTGATTTCCTTTTCCCCAGACAATTGACCGGGAAAAACTCCGCCACGAAGGTATAGAATCAACATTATTTTCTGAAACACCAAGAGGAATTCCTTCATGATGCAAATCTTGCAATAAACGGGTAACTTTTTGAACTCCTTGTTGTGCCGACAAAGATCCGTCAGATGTTGTTATTCCCAGCACTCGCATATCATAACTCGCCAATGAAAGAGTTATAGCTCGAAAATCATCAATTGCACAGTCGCTATCAATAATAACATAATAGGACGATTTACCGGCATGTGAAAAGGCACATGCAGATAATAAAAGAAAAACAAGTAGCGAAATAAGATTTTTCATATACACATTTTAAAAACTACATGATAAACCATACCTCAAAACAGTTCCGGGCATAGGATAACCATAATTAATTTCATAGCTCTGATTCAAAATATTATGAGCCTCAAAAAACACACTGAGCCATTCTTTAGGTTTTACCGTAATCTTTGCATTAAGCCGAGTATAATCCTCCTTAACCATGGGTGTAAGTGAAGTATATAAATCGTTAACATATTGCAAAGAAGTATACACAGAAAAAATTGAGTATGAATAATCAACACCTAAATTAAACTGCTGTTTAGGAGCAGCAAGAATAGGAGATTCGGTATGTAAATACGAATAATTAGAATATATAGCAAATTGCTTATTTGCATAATATTGCACACCAATCTCTACACCCTGGTTGAAAAAAGTGCCGACATTTTCACGTTTCATATGAGGATATTGTCCCTGAACCTGTATAAGGTTTTTTCCTTCAGCAATAAAAAATACAGTTTCGGCACGAAGTTTATTTTGGAGAAACAGTTGCATATAAGAAATTTCGTAATTAACCATCTCTTCGGGTTTCAACATTTCGTTTGGTGCAAATAGATACAATTCCATAATAGTGGGATTGCGAAAGCCTTTTGAAAAAGAAGATTTAAAACTAGTTTGGGGATTGAATACATATGTAGCTCCCAAAAACGGAATAAGTTGTTCGCCGTGCAGGGAATTACGTTCAAGTCTCAAGCCACCAGAAAGAGACACTTTCTCATTCAAACGTTGCTGCATATGAACATATCCTGCTAATTCGTGTAACAAAATCAAAGAATCGGCAGCAAGTCCGGAGTTACCTATACCGCCAATATTTTTATAATCAAGCCCAAACACCAAGGTATTTCCATTAAAAGGTTTAAACACCTGATGATACATAAGCCCACGATTACAATCAGTAGATTTCCAACCATCAGATAAATCATGTATACCACTATTATCAAACAGAATTAACCGACCATTACTGTGAGAAAAGAAATTATGAATTGTTACCGACGTTTTCAGTCGATACACATCAATACCAAATAATTGCGGGTCAAACACGGGTCCATTATCATGAGCCTGATACGTAGCAATACCATGACTTGCAGACAAAGCAAAATTTTCATTCAATTTGTAACCTAATTTCACATAACCATTCGTTAAAGAAAAATCCATATTTTCTCTATGTCCATCAGACTCTGCATGATTTACAGAAAAAAAAGCATGTAATTTATCCTTTTTATAACCAAGTGTTGCAAAATGCCGGAAAGTATTAAAACAGGCATATGAAGTGCCAAAATTAAACTGAGACCCATTCTTTATCTGTTCTTGTGTTACAATATTCACAACACCTCCCATTGCATTTGAACCATATAATACCGAAGCAGGACCTCGAATAATTTCGACACGATCAGCTTCGGTAGAAGCATATGCATCCGGAAGAGGATGTCCAAATATTCCTTGATATTGAGGATGACCATCTATCAAAATAAGTACAGATGTATTAGGACTACCTCCAACCCCTCTAATAGAGACAGATCCAGCAGCACCATTAGAAACACCAAAGCCCAAAACCCCTCGTTCGGTCACAAACACACCGGGAGTAAACGATTGAATAATAGGCAACACATTACTATTCCCCTGCAATTCTATAGACTTTTTTGAAACCAGAGAAATAGTCATAGGCACAATTGAACGTATTTGTTCAGACTTAGACGCAGAGACAACAACTTCATCAAGATTTACCGTATCCTGCCATGAACTTTCTTGCGAAAAACAGTTATTATGAGCAACAGTTAATACGCAAACAACTAGAGATTGAATAAGAAACAAATAATACCTGCAATTCATAATTTATAACTCTTTAAAATAACTATCAACCAAAAGTACAAGAAAAAAAAGACAAAAAAAAGTGCACTCAAAAAATGAGTACACCTTTATTATAATAATCAATCAAACTAATTTATTACTTTTTTGTAAGCTTAACTGTTTGTGTGGCTCCATTTACATACATTATGTTAACAAGATACATGCCGCTTGAAGCCTTATTCATATCAATCTTCACTTCACTACTATTAACCGTTTGATTAACAACAGTTTCCCCCAACAAACTCACAACCGCTACAGTTGCAATTTCAGTTGAAGCCGTTACATAAGCATATGAAACACATGGATTAGGATAAACGGAAACATCAAATGAAACTTCATCAACAGAAACAGATATTTGAGCAGCATTGAAATCATCAATTGCTTGTTGCAATTCAATTTCTTTTGCACTCACCTCTTCTTGAGTTGCTGTAGCATCGTTACTTACCGCACGAGCAGACTGCAAACTATTATAAAAAAGAGAATATGAAGTATATGGATACTGACCAGGCTCTGTTCCCGTTTCAGCAGTTTGCATAAGCAAATCACCCTCAGCAATTAAACTATCGAGTATAGCTTTATCTATTGGCACCGGAATCTCAGAAGCAATAAATACTGCAATTGCCGTTTCTAAATCAATCACTTCGGTATTTATCTCTTCTTGTGTTTCTGCATTTTCCATTACATTCTCAGCATCAGAAATTGCAGCAAGTAGAGCATTAACCGCAGATAATGGATAATTACCCGGCTCATCTCCGGTATTATCAACAGCTAAATCAAGTTTAGAATTTGCAACGTCAATCGTAGCAGACAATAAAGATACATCTAGCGGTTCTATAGAAATTTGTAATGCCTCAAATGTATCAACAGCACTATTTAAATCAGCTACTGCTTGGTCTATTTGAGCTTGAGTTGATGAAACATTATCATATACCGTTTGAGCAGCATTTATAGCAGTCATTAAATCAGCTTTTGAACCAACCGGATATTGACCATTTTCTTCACCTTCAACCGCATCATCATGTAACGTGTTCGCATCTGATATTGTAGTATACAACACCGTACGATCTGTCGTTATTTCAAGAGCATTAAATAAATCGACAGCAGCCTGCAAGTTTATAACAGCCAAATTAACATCATCCTGAGAAGCTTGACTATCATCATACACAGATTGAGCAGTTGTAATTGCCGTCATTAAATCGGCTTTCGAACCTTCAGGATATTCTCCCATATTTAAACCTTCAACAGAATTATTGTGTAAAGTTGTTGCAGTCGAAATTTTAGTAAACAACGTTCCCTTATTGACACCTATTACCGATTCTTGGAAGTTGGTAAGAGCAGACTCTAAATCAGACTCTGCCTGATTAATATCTGCTTGAGTAGATGCAGGATTGGTAGCTATAGAAGTTGCATAATCAATTGCTTGCTGAAGTGTTTCTTTCGAACCGGAAGGATATTCACCATCGGCAGTTCCTTCAACAGAATTATCATGAAAATCTTGTGCAGCTACAATAAGCATGTCCAGACTCTCTGTATCAACAACCACTTCCTGAGCTTCAAATTCAGCAATTGCAGTATTCAAATTCGTTATTGCAGTAGTAACATCTGCTTGCGAAACAGTTCCGTCATCATACACAGATTGTGCTACTGTAATTGCCGTTTCTAAGTCATCTATAGCAGATTGAGGATACTGACCATCAGCATCTCCGGGTTCAGCATTGGCAACTAAAGTTTGAGCATTGGCAATTGTTGTTTCTAATACCGATTTATCAATACCAATAACTGACGCTTCAAATGTTGCAATAGCCGTATTTAAATCCGTTACCGCTACATCTATTTCATCTTGCGTAGCCTCTTCATTATCATACACTGTTTGTGCAACCGTAATTGCAGCACCAAGGTCATCTATTGCAGATTGAGGATATTCACCTTCAGCATCACCCGGCACAGCTGCTGTTTGAAGAGCTTCAGCAGATGCAATAGCAGATTCTAATTCTGATTTATCAACAATATTTAATTCGGGTAAATCTAATTCAGTGCCTTTAATCTTCACATCATCAACCCAAATTTGACCTTCAGTGCCATCTGCAGCTTGAACTTTCCATTGAAATTTCACAACATCTGTTACATCCCATGGTACAGTAACACCCCAATCATATTGTTCAAAATCCGACCATGCCAAATTAATTATTGTCCACTCATCAGAAGCAGGAATATTATAATAATAATTTGCATCATCAGTAATAGCGGATAAGTTAATTTCTAAAATAAATGCATTTTGAGATTTGTATGCAAATTGAATTCCGGTAGAACCACTTAAATCGTACGGTGTCTCGTCAGCATTAAGCGGCATACCCATACCAACAAATGGTGAGTATCCTAAATCTTCTTCTCCCATAAGACTGTAATCAATCATCGCAGCACTACCTGTTCCATCAGCTCCCGGAGAAGACATAGTAAACGGATCCGTTTCTGTAGACAACGGAACAACAATTGAACTACCTCCGGCGTCATTATCAGAATAGGAAAACCAATATGTATTCATATACGTGAGATTATCTAACTCAGCATTAAAAATAAGAGTTTCATCAACTACTTTTTGCTTATTAAACTCTGTCTCTGCTGCATCTAAATCAAGTATAGCCTGATCCACATCAGCTTGTGTTGAACTTGCGTTATTTACAACAGCCTGTGCATCATCGATTGCCAATTGAAAATCAGCTTTTGCTCCCGGTTTATAGTCACCCACGGCAGTGCCTTCAGAAGCACCATCATGTAATAATTGTGCATCACTAATTGCAGAAACAAGAGTTGATTTATCAACAACTTCAATAGTGCAAGTTGCTTTTTTAGTTGAATTATCAAGTGATGTAACCGTAATAGTTGCCGTTCCGGCACCTACAGGTGTAACAACACCAGATTGCGAAACAGTCGCAACCGACGACATATTTGTTGTCCATTCAACATCTGCATTATAAGCCTCTGACGGACTTACCGTTGCAGTTAATTGTTCAGTAGAACCGTCCACTTCTAAAATTAAAGAAGTTGGTGAAACAGTTACATCAGTTACATGAACAACCGTAATTGTAACATCACAATCATTCGATGTAATATTTGTTCCATCAGTCGTTGTTGCATTGATAAACGTTGACCCTTCACTAACCGGAGTAACATTACCTTGATTATCAACAGTTGCGATAGATTCATCGTCTGAATACCATGATAAAACAGTACTTGCTTCCGTTGGATTAACTGTGGCAGAAATTTGATCAGTTGCTTCTATATCAAGAGTAATAGAATTATCAATACTAAGACTTGTAGCTAATATTGGTAGAATAGTAACATAACATGTATCTGTAAATGCACCATCTTCGGTTGTAACAACAATAGCGACAGAATCCGGATTCGAAACAGCTACCGGTTGAACAGTAACCTTATTTCCATCAACAAGAATTTCAGCAATATCAGTATCTAACGACTCCCATGTAACATTTTTATTTGTAGCATTTGATGGAGAAATAGTCGCTGTAATGCTTAAATCTTCATTTAATTGTATAATTTCAGAATGTTTATTTAATAATACACTAGTAACAGAAACAGCATCAATAAGAACATCAACGGTTACCGTAGCTTCATAATCGCCATCTTCGGTAGTTACAGTAATTACAGTGTTTCCTTCGGAAATCGGAGTCACAATACCATCTTGATCAACAGTTGCAACATCCGGGTTTTGAGAACTCCAAGTAACATTTTTATTTGTTGCATCAATAGGTTGAACTGTTTCATTAATAACACCATTCGAAGAACCCACTGTTAATGTCAATTCTGTAACATCTGTAGTTATTCCGGTTACAGGAACAGCCTCAACCGTTATCGCTACCGTTTCGGTAACGCCACTACCATCATTTGCGGTAACAGTTACAATAGCAGTTCCAACACCTTCAACATTTACAACACCACTATTTGATACCGTTACAACATCAATATCATCAGAACTCCACGAAACAGTTTTATCTGAGGCATCTGTCGGCAATACTTCAACTGAAAGTGTAGTAGACGAACTAGATGTGTTTAAGATAATCTCTTCGCCTGAAGCCAAATCATCCCCCTCATAACTTACTATAATATCTGTAACAGGAATTGCAGACACCTCAACCATACAGGTTGCTTGATGACCACCATCTTCGGTTGTTACCGTAATCGTTGCACTTCCTACTCCTACTACTTCAACCAAACCATTTGTTACAGTAACAACATCGGTATCACTTGATTCCCAAGAAACCTTTTTATTAGTAGCATCTTCAGGTTCAACAGTCGCCGATAATTGAACAGCAGAACTCGTTGCCGACAAAGACAATTCCGTCTGATCTAAAACGACTCCGGTTACAGGAACAGCCTCAACTGTTATCGCTACCGTTTCGGTAACGTCACTACCATCATTTGCGGTAACAGTTACAATAGCAGACCCCAAACCTTCTACATTTACAACGCCACTATTTGATACTGTTACAGCATCTGTATTATCAGAACTCCATGAAACAGTTTTATCTGTGGCATCTGCAGGCAATACTTCTGCTGAAAGTGTAATGGACGAACTTGCTGTATTTAAGATAATCTCTTCACCTGAAGCTAAATCAATACCCTCATGACTTACTATAATATCTGTAACATCTAATGAAGTAACCGTTACTTCACAAGTATCAGTAAAATCACCATCATTTGTTGTTACAACAATTTGAGTAGTACCTATAGCGACACCCGTCACAACCCCATTGGATACCGTAGCAACAGATTCATCTAGACTCTGCCATGAAACAGATTTATCAGTTGCATTAGAAGGCTCAACAGAAGCGGATAATGTAACCTCTTCATTTATTGTTATTTCAGCAACCTCGGGAGTAAGAGTAACCCCGGTAACCAAAGTAACATCAGCATCAACAGTCACCAGACAAGTATCTTTAATTGAAATATCAGCATTACACGTAACAATAACATAACAAGAACCAACTCCTTGAGGTGTAACTTCACCGGTTAAAGCATCTACCGTAGCAACATCAGTATCATCAGAACTCCATGTTACCGACTTGTCAGTTGTATTAGAAGGACTTATCGTTGCTGTTAAAGTTTTAGCAGCCTCACCTTCAACAAAACCGAGAGACTCCGAAGTTGCAACCGAATTTGGCAACACGACGGTAACAGTTATTTCAGCTGTGCCAACCTCTCCACCGGCATCTTGTGCCGTTGCAGTAATAGTTACAACACCCTCCGCAACACCAGTAACAAGACCTGTTGCATCAACAGTTGCAACATCGGTATCATCAGAACTCCACGTAACCGTTTTATCTGTAGCATTAGATGGCGAAACAGACTCAGTCAAAGCAAGTGTAGAACCAACATTTACAGACTCAGACGAAGGACTAATCGTAATACTAGAGACTAAAATCGGATCAACTGTGATTGTAGCCGTTCCATAAACACCACTTCCATCATTCGCAGTTGCAGTTATTGTTACCGTTCCAACAGATACTCCTGTTACAAGACCGGTTGACGCATCAACTGTTGCAACATCGGAATTATCTGAACTCCACGTAACCGTTCTATCGGTTGCATTAGAAGGAGTAACACTTCGTGACATTTGCAAATCATCTTCAACAAGAATTGTGCGTGTTTCAGGAGAAACTGTTATATCGGTTACTTCCTGATTTTCTACGGTTATTTCAGTTGTACCCACTATATCACTTCCATCAGTTGCAGTTGCAGTTATTATAGCACTACCAGGTGAAACTGCACTTACCAATCCGGTTTCATCTACCGTCGCAACATCAGTATTATCTGAACTCCACGTTACCGTTTTATCTGTGGCATTTGCAGGTAATACCGAAACTGTCAATTGTTCTGTTTCAGAAGTAATTACCGTAGCAGTAGCAGGTGAAACAGTTATATCAGTCACTAAAATCGGCTCTACTGTAATTGTTGCCGTTCCAATAACATCACTACCATCATTTGCAGTTGCAGTTATAGTTACTGTACCAACAGCAACTCCGGTAACGACACCCGCAGAATTAACCGTAGCTATATCAGTATTACTTGAAGACCATGTGACCGTTTTATCAGAAGCATTAGAAGGTAAAACTTCAGCAGATAACGTAACATCATCTTCCATTATAATGGTTTCATTATCAGGCGAAATATTAATATCTGTTACCAAATTACCGGAAACAGTAACCGGAATTTCAACAAACACAGAAGAATTATCCTCTGCAGTTGCGGTAACAGTTGCTGTACCAGTACCAACAGAAGATACTTCACCATCAGTAACAGTTACAACTGCATCATCACTTGTTGTCCAAATTATGTTAGTATTTGTAGCATTATCAGGTTCTATTGTTGTGGTAATTGTAGCATTATCACCTAAATTTAAATCTAAAGATGTCGGGTCAACAGTTAAGCCGGTCACATCTGTTTTAACGACTGTAACTTCAACAGAAGTAGTTGCGGAAGGATTCACATCACTTGTGGCAGTAATAGTAACCGGTCCGCCAATAGCATTTGCTGTAATTGTTCCACTTGAATTCACAGATACAATAGAAGTATTTGAAGACTCCCAATCAAGACCGGTTTCAGTTACGTCACCTTCTGATGAATAAAAAGTAGGGATTAGCACATCCGAGTCGTCGACCTCAAGCGTATATGAAGTAGGATCAAACGAAATTGATTCCGGCTCCACCGACGGTGCAGGAACAGTAACTGTATAAGTTGCTGTGACATTTTGATGCATTTTTGAACGAGCAGTAATAGTAGCTTCGCCGTAGCCGATACCAATAACGCGACCCAAATAATCAACCGTTGCCACAGTCTCGTCAGAACTAGACCAGAATACAACCGGATAACTTGCATCAGCAGGAGTTGGTGTAACTTGCAAAAACAAAGTATCACCATTAGCATCTGAACCTATCGGCAAATTTGTAGGATCTGCATTAGGGTTACTGTCATCTTCAAGCAAATCAGCATCAGGAACTAAATCAATATCCATACTAGTTAAAGCTACAGGTGGCATACTCATAATACGCACATCATCTATCCAGAATTCACCGGTAGAATTTTCTTCTCCACTATTTCCTGTTTCAAATTGCCATTGTAACTTTAATACATTCTCAGCAGAAAACTCAACTTCAGTCCCCCAAGTAGGCTGAGCAAGATCTTCCCATAAAATAGTGATTTGTGTCCATTCCGTACATTCAGGAACATCATATTTATGAAAACAAAAATCTTCTACCTCAGCAATAATAACCTGAAATGCACAGACCGGGCCTTTATACCAAAAAGAAACACCAACACCACTCGACCAGTCCATTGAATTATCTTCTTCATCATCTACCCAGGTTCCTATACCAACATATGAAGGATTTTCCCAACTTGCACAACTTCCTCCATTATACGGAGTATAATTCTCTCCAAGAACATATGATGCGTTAACTGCATAATCTGAATTATACCCCGGATCTGTCATCTGAAAAGGATTTTCTCTTCCTGTTAAAGGATCAATTGAACTTTCTGCCCCCGGCGTACATGCTCCCTCCTGATCGGGTGTATCATTAAACGTAAACCAAATTCCACCCACATTATTTAATTCATTACCATCTTCACAATCATCCAAAATAGTTTCATTTCCCTCAAGTAAATTTAAGATATCCATTTGGTCAAAAGCCTCTAAAGCTTCTCCCTCGGCACTCAATATATCCCCTGAACCATCATACGACAATGTAATAGATTGCCCCGGTTCTGGTGCTGAGGCACTTGCAACAGTCAACGTTATTAATGTTCCACTAATTGACACATCGGTTATAGCACCACTTTCTGCCGTTCCATTCAAATATAACGTAAATGTTGAAGCCGTTGCAGAAGTTGAACTTAAATCTTGATCAGCCGTTAAATATATTTCAGTTCCGTCACCATTTGTTTCACCTTGATTTCCACTTATACGAGGAGGAAACACAAAACCACTTGCTCCCGGTGCCCAAAAATTACCGGTCATGGTAAATATAGTTAAACATCGAATCGTTGAATTAAAGTACTGATCAACATCAGATAAATTAGTTACTGCCGTATAGCATTTATTCAAACTGGCTTGAGCCGAGGCATCAGTCATAGTTGCCAAAGCATAAGTTGTATACGAACCATTCACATATGATCCCCCCGATGGATTCGACACACTTCTGTTAGAAATTGGTCCCTTTAATTGATTTTCATAGCCATCCACAAAATTAATTAATTTTGCATTAATATCATCAGATGCTTCACACGCATCTGCACCATGCCAAAGATAATCGGTAGCCATACGCCATGGATTACGACAGGCATCTGCACCATATCCGGCAGCACCCGATCCGGTATTACCACACGAATTTTCAGTACCGGTATTATCGCACCAGTTACTTACCAATCCGGAAGTACTGTTTCTATTTGCAAGCAATAATGTACTTGCGGCATTTACTGCAGTTGTTGACCAAAAAGTTGCATTATCAGTATCTACCTTTGCAAATTGCGTATAATATGCAGGTGCTTGATAACTTGGGTTACGACAGGTATTCGTATTTCCCCATTGGTCACCATTTAAAGTCTGTCCATCAGATGCCATTTCCGTATTTTTTATTGCCTGAATCAATACTCGTGCATCATCCATATAAGTATTATCACCCCATTGCTCAGCAGCAATAATAAGAGCCATTGCAGCATCTAATTCGGCATCTGTTGCTGCACCTGAACTTACAACACCTCCATCACATCCGGAAATTTTCCAGTCCATAACGCCATTCCCATTCTTAAACTGTTTGTAATATGCCCATAAACCATCAAACAATGTTTTATCGGCAGCATATACCGAAAGAAGCATACCATACGCTATACCTTCCGAAACAGTGTTCTGATTTTCGTCCGGTCCGAATAACACCCGATATTTACCACCGGAACACTCTTCAACATAATTTGTTTTCCATGCATTATACGCATCAATTGCATCTTGTTGCGATACATTTGTCGGCATAATAACACCATCCTGCTTATACTGAGCATTTTCACGCCCAAATTCTAGAGCAGGACTTCCAGTGTTTATTTGAGCAACACTAACATTACTTATAAAAAAAGTAAATAAACTGAGAATTGAAATTAAAAGAGTCTTTTTCATACTAATACATTTTATTTAGGCTAATATAATTTTTTCGAAATTGTGTGTAAAAGTACACAATATTTTTTACACTATTTATAACAATTTGCAGAAAAAAAACCCTACTATTTTAGGGCATTTTACTGAAAGCAAGAACTTAAAAGCTTTCACAGAGAATTAAAAAAAAATCATACAAGAAAAAAAAACGAATTTTAGTGCTTTTTGAACAAATTTTCCAAATCCCACAAAACTTGTTGTAGTCTGTTTTTTTCAATTGTTATTTTTTCAGAATAAAAATAACGAGCTTCGGGTTGGCGTTTTAGTTCAAACGAACCACCATCCCAGCGGGCATTTTGATTGCTATCAATAAAACACGACAATATATATGTTCCCGGCGGGAGAGCAGGAAACTCGAAAACAGTACTATTTTGTGAAGAACTATAAAACTTAGTATTATCTTTTTCTGAACGAAGCACACATATAAGCTGCGGAATAGAATCTGTTGTTACTTGTAAACTGCCTGATTCTTCTTGGTTTTGACACATCACTTCAATAGAAACAGTATCGGACTGTGCCCCAAAAACATCCTGTGCAAACCCATGCGGGAGAGAAAGTCTATATTTTTTTTTGGGTTCCCATGCTGCTGAAATTGCAATAGTTCGCAAATCATCTAACAAAGAAAATTCATAGGGTATCGGTGTATACGAAACTGTTTTTTTCTCTTGTTGTGTTTGAATAAGTATTGAGGTTTCTTTACTCAATCCTTCATACACATCACGAATAGCATTTTTGCCAATTTCTAAAGCATACGACTCATGTAATTCAGCAGTGTGATACACCAACAACGTACGAACCGACTTTTCGTCACGTACAACACGTGTTATACAAGATTTGTGTAAAGAATCATTGACTTTATATAAGGAAATCAGACTATCGGTAAACGATTCAATCGGATTATTCAATACAATTTCAAGACATTCATCAATGAACAACTCTTTTTGCTGACTTTCAGAAACATGTATTACAGGTCGGGGGATTCGCACATTCCGATATCGTTCTTCAGCAGAGAAAATAGAAGAAAACGATACTTTTTGTTTCTGAATAGAACCGTTTTTATCGCGATACTGCACCGTCATACGAGGGTTTTTCAAAGCAGCAATTTCATCATCTGTTATCCAATACAATACCGCCCGTGAAGCTTCATCATATTCAGAAATATACCAATTTTCGGCTTGTGGATATTCATCGAGCGTTAACTCTACCGCATCTTTATGCTCCAGATTATACGCAAAATATAACGCAAAACGAGCAATTCCGGTTTTCTGAGAAATTACCTGTTGCCGATTATAAAAATATTTTGAACTTTGCGGCAATTTATACGGTGCATGCTGAGAAGCTGAAGCTTGCACCATTGTGACTGAATCAAAAATTTGTCCACTCCGGTTTTGGTATGCAGTTGTATCACGTAAAGAAAAAAGAAACAATGAATCCTGCATTGTTGCTATCGGTCGATTTGCGGTCAAGAATACCGAATCATCTTGTTGAACCGTTATAGTTTTCAGATTATTTACATTACAATTTAAACTAAGAGGTATTTCCTTTGAAGGAAAAACAGTAAGAGTATCTGTGAAATTATCCTGAGAAATTCCGACAATTATTTGAACACTATCGGCATATGCCAAAGATGTGTCAACAAACCAGACTAACAGGCTATCGGAAGCAACAGGTTCTATCAAAAAATCATCGTGTTCACGTTTTTCCGGAATAGATACCTCAAGATTATTCTCTTGAAAGGGACGCACAAAACTCATTGAAAATAAAAACGGTGAAAGTCTCTCTCGCTCCTGAATACGCTGATTAAGTACCTCATTTTCGAACAAAAATAATTGTATAGAATCAGGAGAAAACCGTGTTTTCTGCACAATTTGTATCGAATCGTGCGTCATACTATCGGCATCATCAACAGAATCGTGTTTCACCACAACAGTATCATTGTATACAAATGCAGAAGGTTTAATTAGCTCATCCAAAAATGCAATTTTTTCAGATGGTTGATTAAACATATAATCGTTATTTTTATCAGCAATTGCATACATTGTATATGTTCCGGAACGAATATTGGTAAAAGCAAAATCACCTTGCTCATTCACACGTGTAATATACAAAGGTCGTTGCGAATAGAAAGCAGAATCCGAATCATCTTCATACAAAACCACAAACACATTTTCGGGCATAGTCTGCGATTCAACATTTACAACACTTCCGGAAATTCGCAAAGAATCGATTGCCGAACCGGTAGAAAATGCATACACATATTTTTCGAGTACATTTCCTTCATTTTTATCCTCAATTGCATTCGAAAAATTAAAAGTATAGGTAGTATTATCAATAAGTTCATCTGAAGGAACAGAAATAATAACTTTTTTTCCTCGTGCTTTTATATCCGGTTGCTCATCAAAAACAGGAGAAATAATACAATTTTGCTCAACAGAAGCCAATTGTACCTGCTCATTAAAAAATAATTTGATTTTTTTGGGGTACAAAGACGAAACTTGATTCTGCGGCTTTTCTAAAATTTCCCGAGGGGCAAGTGTATCAACCGGGCCGCCAGTAGGGTGGGATTCACGAGCACAATTCACGAGTCCAAACACAAAGGGAAGGACAATAAGGAATAATATATATACTGACTGTTTTCGAAATTTCATTGATTCATATATTGTATGCAAACATACAAAAGACTTTACAAATTCGCTATAATTTACCATAATTACGAAAGAAAAATATGTATATTCGCATTATATTTGTAATAAAAAACTGAAAGAATAATATGAATGTTTTATTAATTGGATCCGGTGGACGGGAACATGCATTTGCATGGAAATTAACACAAAGCCCTTTATTATCGA
>CAZLCY010000018.1:0-21522 GCA_964558075.1 uncultured Bacteroidales bacterium | reverse complement strand
TCCTTGCCGGCAGTTATAATTAAATCTGAAAATTCATCTATAACAACAACTATATATGGAAGATATCGGTGTCCTTTTTCGGGATTAAGTTTACGTTTGATAAATTTATCGTTGTATTCTTTTATATTTCTGAGTTTTGCTGTTTTAAGCAAGTCATACCGATTATCCATTTCAATACATAAGGAGTTGAGCGTTGCAACAACCTTTTGAGTATCTGTAATGATAGCCTCTTCTTCGTCCGGAAGTTTTGCCAGAAAATGATTTTCTATACTTTGAAAAAGCGTTAATTCAACTTTTTTCGGGTCAATTAATACAAACTTTAATTGAGCCGGATGCTTTTTGTATAAAAGAGATGTGAGAATAGCATTGAGACCAACAGATTTACCTTGTCCGGTTGCTCCGGCAACGAGAAGGTGAGGAGTCTTTGCTAAATCAAAAACATATGTTTCGTTCGAAATGGTTTTTCCTATGCCTATCGGTAATTCAAATTTACTTTCCTGAAAGTTTTTTGAGGCTATAATTGCACGGAACGAAACGGTGTCGGGATTTTTGTTTGGCACCTCTATACCAATAGTACCTTTTCCGGGAATTGGTGCAATAATACGAATTCCGAGAGCGGCAAGACTCAGTGCAATATCGTCTTCGAGATTTTTTATTTTTGATATACGAACTCCGGCTGCGGGTACAATTTCATATAAAGTAATAGTCGGTCCAATTGTTGCCGAAATCTTATCAATTTGAATATTGTAATCTTTCAGTGTCTTTTCAATTTTCTTTTTATTTTCAGAGAGTTCATCGTTTGATACTTCGGTGTTTGATGATTGATGATCTTCTAATAAATCTATGTGTGGTAATTTATAATGAGACAAATCAAGTGTTGGGTCGTAATCGTGTAATTCTGTTGAGATATGTTCACTTTCATCATCGTTTTCTAATGTGTTTGTGACTTCCATATTGTCAACGTTTTCGGGTTCATTAGCAACTTCTATATCATTTTCTGTTTGTTTTGTTTCATTGTTTTCGGCTTCGCGAGAATCAGTTATTTCAAAATCAGAATTTTCTTGTTTCTGAGAATCGGTTTCTTCATCGTTTTCCTCTTCAGTAATATCGGTGCTTTCTAAATCTATCGGTGTTGAAACGGTTTCGTTATCGGCATTTGTTTGAGGAACATCTTCTGTGTCTGATTCATCACTTTTTTCTTCTTCTTCAAAATCCTCTTCGGTTTTAGAAAATAAACTTTTAAGGAACGGTAATGACTGTTTAAACGTGAATAAAATATATCCGGTAAAAAGAATAAAGATAATAAGACCTGCAGGTATCATTCCGACAATATTTACCAGAAAAATGTGGCTTACGTAATACCCAAAAAAACCACCAATATTTGCATCCCACATATCTCCAAATATATAGCCGAGTGTGATGGAGATGACGAGAATTGAAATGCTTGATTTAACAAGAGTTTGTGTAAGAGGAACAAGGTTTATTTTGAAAAGTTTAAGACCTGCTATGAGAAATATGAAAATAAAAAGAAATGACGAAATACCGAACCAATCGTGTATGAATTTTTTTGATAGTAATGCACCAAAACGTCCTCCCCAATTTTTCGTGTTTCTTTCTACATTTTCTATATCTTGTAAATTTTGTTGAGCATTTGTTAAAGCCGGATCTATAACCTCTTGTTCTGATGAAAACAAATATTCCCACGTGCTTTTTTGTAACAAATCACTTTGGTCTTGTTCCCAGGTAAATAAAAATGAGGAGAACGCTAGGGTGAAAAATATTGCGGAACTCAATAAAATGATTCCGGAAATAATTCGCGTACGTTCATCTTTTACTACAGATTTAAGTGAGTCTTTAGTGTGTGCCATGCTGAATCAAAGTCATGTGTTAATTAAAACATATTTAAATGTCTGTCAAATATTTCGTCCATTTCTTGTGGACAAACTTCGTTGTATGATTCGGGGACTCTGAATTTTGCTGAATCTACCGGTGTATCAGAGAATTTGTCTATGGTTAAATGCATAGATATGCCTTTCATTTTTATTCTGTAATCGAGTAAAACGCCGTCTAATTGTTTGTATGGTGTGTGCCAGTTTGGATTTAACACATCAAAATCTTTAGTATACCAAACATCATATTCTTCTTTTGTTGTGTCTTTAAAACTGACATGAACTTTGTGAGCTTTAAATTCCAGAATATCTTTTGTTTCGTTGGTTTCGGTTAAAATAATATCGGGCATTGGGTCGAATCCTAATGTTTTTTCTTCAAATTTTGTAGTAGAACTATATCCTTTCGGCATAAAATAAAATAATACACTATTTGTTTTTTCTTGTACATTCGATATGTATGCGGTACGAAACATTCCCATAAAACTTATTTCGCTTACAGCACTTTTGTCTTTAAAATAATACTTCATGGTATTCGGAAGCATATCAATAACCGGACGTTCTTCACGTTCCTGATCGTTAAATTCAATATTATATGTAATAATACCTTCATTTTCTCCTCGTTTGCAACTTTGAAAAAAAAGTATTCCTAATACTAGTACAGGTAATATATGTTGTATTCGATATTTACTCATCCAACTCTCGAAATGTTTTTTTGTTTATATGCAAAAATAATAAAAAAAATGGGTTTAAATAGTTTAGTTTACAATAATATATAAGATTTTTTATTTAAGCACACAATAACACTGAAACTTAGCGTAATAAAGTCTTTATTAATTTAAGTCTTGTTTTTTTGTAATCTCAGCTATTTTTTTAGCATATTTGCATAGTTATTTTTTTTATAATAAAAAATTGTGAAATTAGGTATAGACATTGGTTCTACAACAGCTAAGGCTGTTTTGTTAGATTCTTCAGATAAGATAGTTTATTCTCAATATGTTCGTCACAAAGCACAAATCAGTTCATGCATTATTTCTATTTTAGATGAGATAAATAGTATTTTCCCCAAAATTTCTGTACAGATTTGTTTTACCGGTAGTGCAGGAATGGGAATTGCAGAAAACAACTTATTTCCTTTTGTTCAGGAGGTGATTGCTGCTTCTGAGGTGATTGAGAATTCGTTTCCCGATATTCAAACCTTAATTGATATTGGTGGTGAAGATTCAAAACTTATTTTTTTCGAAAAAGATAAAACACCGGATATTCGAATGAATGGAAGTTGTGCGGGAGGAACAGGAGCGTTTATTGAACAAATTGTTTCTTTGTTGGATATTTCTATTGAAGAGTTTAATGCTTTGGCTGAACAATCGACTCAAATTTATCCAATTGCTTCTCGTTGTGGAGTTTTTGCTAAAACAGATGTGCAAAATTTAATTAGTCGTAAAATTCCTATTTCCGATATCGCAGCATCTACTTTTCATGCTATTGCATTACAGGTTATAAATTCTCTCGCTCGCGGCGTTGATATTGAACCTAAAATAATGTGTATTGGCGGACCTCTTACTTTTATTCCTGCATTACGAAAATCTTTTATTTCTCTTTTATTTATTGATGAAACAGAGTTTGTTTTTCCACCCAATGGAGAGCTTTTTCCGGCCTGGGGGGCTGCATTGTATGCGAAAGCCTTTGAACAAAAAAAAATCGAAGATATTATTGAACTTCTTACAAAACGTACAAAAAAACAGTTTTCGCAACGCTTAGCCCCATTGTTTGAAAATACTGATGAGTTCCAACAGTGGCTAACTAAGCGTTCTGTTTTAGCTGTCCCTAAAGCACAGTACGTTGCTGATAAAACAAAATCATATTCGGTTTTTCTTGGTATTGATAGTGGTTCTACAACTACTAAAGTGGTGTTTGTGAATGAAGCGGGAGAATTGTGTGCTTCATTTTATGGAACAAATAATGGAAAACCTATAGAAACAGTAATTGAAGGAATTGAAAAATGTTCTCAACAAATTGGAACACAGAATATCACATTTTTACGAACCGGTGTTACCGGATATGGTGAAGATTTGATTCGTGCCGCATTTCAATTGGATGAGGGGATTGTTGAAACAATCGCTCATGCAACGGCTTCTCAAAAAGCATTGCCTGAAGTCTCCTTTATTTTAGATATTGGCGGACAAGATATGAAGGCTATTTTTATAAAAAATAATGCAATTCAACATATTGAAATTAATGAGGCATGTTCTTCGGGCTGTGGTTCGTTTGTGCAAAATTTTTCCCATTCTTTATCGTACCCAATAGAAGAGTTTGCTACTCTCGCCTGTGAGGCTCATGCTCCTTGCGATTTGGGGTCGCGGTGTACGGTTTTTATGAATTCCCAAGTTAAACAAGCTTTACGCGAAGGTGCTGATGTTTCTGAAATATCGGCCGGATTGGCGTATTCTGTCGTTAAAAATGCTTTATTTAAAGTGTTGCGAATTAGCAATATGGATGTTTTGGGGGAGCATGTGATGGTGCAAGGTGGTACGTTCAAAAATCCGAGCGTATTTCGTGCTATGGAACAGTTAACCAATAAGCGTATTCACACAACAGATATTCCCGAATTGATGGGAGCGTATGGTACAGCTTTGTATGTAAAAGAACAATACCACAATTTTTCGGAAAAATCATTTTCGGTAAAATATGCACAATTGCACGATGCATTGCAATATACGAGTAAGCATATTACGTGTCGAGGGTGTACAAATAATTGTGTGGTAACGAAATTTATATTTCATAATTCTCAGATATATTATTCCGGCAATAAATGTGAAAAAATATTTACTTCGCACGGAAATGCTGAAAAGGAAAAGGGTGAAAATTTATATGATTATAAATATTCTTTATTGTTTAATCGTAATGTTGAACCGATAATTGTTTCAAAAAAATCTATCACTGTCGGTATTCCTCGAATTTTGGGTATGTATTCAAATTATCCGTTTTGGAATATGCTATTTACCCAAGTAGGATTTTCGGTGTCTTTGTCAGAAGAGTCGAATTATAAATTGTTTGAGAAGGGACAAGGAACAATAATGTCTGATAATATTTGTTTTCCGGCAAAAGTTGCTCACGGACATATACTTGATTTGGTTGAAAAAGATGTTGATAGAATTTTTTATCCTTTGGTAATGTACGAAGAGGATGAGCATGAGGGGAGTCAAAATAGTTTTAATTGTCCCATTGTATCGAGCTATGGGGAAGTGCTCGAAAGTTCTATTTCTATAGAAAAAAGAAATCAGATTCCAATTGATAAGCCGGTTGTTTCTTTTAGAAATGAAACGGTTTTGAAAAAGAATTGTTGGGCATACATTAAACAGTTTGGTGTGTCGAGGTTTGTCTTTAATAAAGCTTTTCGAACGGCATTACGCGAACAAAAGAATTATCGCGAACAGTACCGGTTGAAAGGGTTTCGTATTTTAGAACGTGCAAAAATTGAAGGGAAACCTATAATTATGCTTGCAGGACGACCATATCATGCCGATCCTTTAATACATCAAAAAACCTCTCAAATTCTCACTGAATTAGGAGCTGCGGTAATTACCGAAGAAATTGTGACTCACATTAATGGTTACGACTTGTCGGAGTATTTACATGTGCCTCAATGGAATTACCCTAATAGAATTCTTTCTGCTGCTCAATGGGTAGTTAAAAATTCAGAATATCAAGTTCATTTTGTGCAAATGAATTCGTTTGGTTGCGGACCTGATAGTTTTATTACTGATGAAATTAAAGAATTTTTTGATAAAGCCGGTGCCTCATATACTTTAATCCGTGTCGACGAGATTAATAGTTCGGGCTCTATGCGGCTTCGTTTGCGTTCTTTGGTTGAAACGATACGTATTCAAAAAGAGTTTGTTGTCGATAAAAATGTACGTATTCAAAAAACACCTGTTTATACGAATGATGACCGACAGAAACAAATAATAGGACCTTTTTTTACGGAATTTCATTCACCGTTTATTGCACCTGCATTCGAATTGATGGGGTATTCTATGAAAAGTTTGCCTGTTTCGAATAATCGTTCGGTTGAATTGGGATTGCAGTATGCTAATAATGAAATATGTTATCCTGCAACATTAATTGTTGGAGATATTATTCAAGCATTGCAATCGGGAATGTACGATGTGAATAATACAGCGGTTGTAATGAGTCAAACCGGGGGGCAATGTCGAGCTTCAAATTATTTGGCACTGATTAAAAAAGCATTAATACATGCCGGATTTGATTCTGTTCCCGTTATTTCTTTGGCTACGGGAGAGGGGGTTGCTCAAAATCAACCGGGCTTTACTCTCGCATGGAAAAAAATAATGAAGGTAGTGCTTACCGGAGTTGTTTTTGGTGATATATTGTCTCGAATGTTTTATGCAACTGTTGTTCGTGAAAAAACTTCCGGTGCAACAAAAAAGATAACAGACGATTATTTAGATAATGCTGCTGAATTAATGAGGATGAATAATGTTGATGGCTTACTCGAATTGTTGGAGCAAGCTGTGAAGGATTATAATAATTTAGCGAAAGATAACTGTGTGCGTCCGCAGATTGGAATAGTAGGGGAGATTTATCTCAAATATAACCCTTTTGCAAATCTGTTTGTTGCAGATTGGTTAGTACAACAAGGTATTGAGGTTCGCTTTCCTGATTTGCTCGATTTTTTTGTGCAAGAATTTGTGAATGTAAAAGTAAATGAAAAAAACAACTTTGTTTCCACTGGTTTTGGGAAGAAATTTTTTGTGTCATTTTTAGAGAAAAAATTATCATCCTTTGCTGATAAAATGGAAGGTATTGCACAAAATTTTAAATACTATCGACCGAAGCACTCAATATATGAAAAAGCACAACGCGGTTCGGATATTGTTGATTTAGCTAATCAGTATGGCGAAGGGTGGCTTATTCCTGCCGAAATATCGATATTCGCAAAAGAGGGGGTTAATAATGTTGTGAGCTTACAGCCTTTTGGTTGTATTGCAAATCATATTGTTGCAAAAGGTGTTGAGCGTAAAATGCGCTCGAAGTATCCACATTTGAATTTGTTGTTTTTGGATTTTGATGGGGGGACGAGTAAGGTAAATGTGTTGAATCGGTTGCACTTTATGGTTGAACATGCAAAAAAACAAATGGAAAAGGAACAAACGGTTATTAAGCCTTTCAATATAGTAAATGATTATCATGAGAATTAATGGAATATTGAGAAAAATGCATGCTAATATGCATGGCGAAACTCCTCATTATTTTCTGCGAGTAGGAGATGAAGAGGTTGATATTAACTCGTATATAGGAAAAGAAATTTCACTTGAATTTACGCATGAAATTTTTTGTATAAAATGTGGACGAAAAACTTATAAATCGTTTGCTCAGGGCTTTTGTTATCCTTGTTTTCAAACTGCTCCGGAGACCGAAGAGTGTGTCTTTAAACCGGAATTATGTCGGGCTCATGTTGGAGTTGCACGTGATATGAACTATGCTGAAACGCATTGTTTAATACCTCATTATGTGTATCTTGCCGACACAGGAGCACTGAAGGTTGGTGTTACTCGGAGTACTCAAATTCCAACACGTTGGATTGACCAAGGGGCTGAACGAGCTGTTATTATTGCCGAAACGCCAAACAGATATACTGCCGGATTGGTGGAGGTTGATTTAAAAACACATATGTCTGATAAAACGAATTGGCGAAAAATGTTAATGGAACATTCAGTGACTGATGTTCCTATCCTTGAAAAGGCAGAATCAATCCACTCTCTATTGTCTGAATCTTTACGTTCGTATTTGGTTTCGTCTGTCGATATTCATCAGATTTCGTTTCCGGGTCGAGCCTGTGACGGAAAAATATCTTCTTTACATTTTGATAAACAGTCTGTTGTTCACGGAGTTTTGAAGGGAATAAAAGGACAATATTTGATTTTTGATGAAAATAAAGTTATTAATATTCGAAAATTTGGCGGATATCATATTATTTTTGAAGCATAGATTTATGGTGGTTTTTAGTATAAAAGTTAATATGTAATATGAAAGTTGGAATTGTTCAACAAGCGAATACGGGTGATGATGCTCAAAATATTGTACGCTTACAAAAGCATATAGAAAGCTGTGCCGAGGAAGGAGCACAATTGGTTGTGTTGCAGGAATTACATAATAGCCTTTATTTTTGCCAGAGCGAAGATGTGTGTTTTTTTTCGAAGGCCGAAACAATTCCCGGTTCGTCAACTGATTTTTATGGACAAATTGCACGTGATAATTCTATAGTTTTGGTTACTTCGTTGTTTGAAAAACGTACAGCGGGATTATATCACAACACTTCTGTTGTTTTCGATACAGATGGTTCAATTGCCGGAATGTACCGAAAGATGCATATACCGGACGATCCGGGATTTTACGAAAAATTCTATTTCACTCCGGGTGATTTAGGTTTTGAACCCATACAAACAAGCATTGGTAAAATAGGAGTGTTGATTTGTTGGGATCAATGGTATCCCGAAGCTGCAAGACTTATGGCACTCAAAGGAGCAGATGTATTGGTGTATCCTACAGCTATTGGGTGGGATTTGAATGATACTATAGATGAACAGCAGCGTCAACGAGATGCCTGGATTACTATTCAACGTTCTCACGCTGTGGCAAACGGATTGCCTGTTGTATCGGTTAACCGATGTGGGTTTGAAGAAGATTTGTCAAAGCAAACTTCCGGCATTCAGTTTTGGGGAAGCAGTTTCGTTGCCGGTCTTCAAGGGGAATTATTGCATCAGTGTTCTGTGGAAAAAAATGAAAATGTTGTTGTGGAGATTGATTGTACGAAAAGTGAACAGGTTCGTCAAATATGGCCGTTTTTCCGGGACAGACGAATTGATGCGTATCAGGATATAGTGAAACGTTTTATTGATTAGTATTCAATAGGGGAGATTAAGAATAATATAAAATTTCAAATAGAAGATTTAGAACGAAACACCAAAACTCATACTTATTTGTTCCGGCCATCCGATACCTGTTCTGAAAAGATAAGGACCGTTTGGTAAATGAAAGCGATAGCCGACATATAAAGAGGGATACCATTCAAAATAATCAAGAGATGACTCAAAAACATCATTATTGATATCTCTGTTTTTTTTCTGCATATTATATATACCCGAACCACCGAGGCACAATTCTAAATGATGCCAGTTTTCGCCATGAATGTATACAAAATCAGTAAAATAATAATATCCGTGATTTTCTGCGAGAAGAAATACTAAACCACCTCCACCACGTGCGTTGAATAAACCATTTCGGGTATAATAAACCTTTCGTTCATATGCTAATCCTGTAGTTGAGTAATATAAACCACCGGTAGAAAAATCTATTGTTGTCCCAAGACTTGTGTAAACATTATTTTGTCTAATTTTTACGTATTGAGAGTAAGCTTGGGAACTGAAAAATAGTAAAACACAAGCTGAAAATAGTATTCTGTGTAACATATTCATAATATCGTCTATTAACTGTATGCAATATAAAAAAAATACGAATTGTTTTGTATATATGTTTCAAAAAAGATATTTCTTTATCTTCGTTTTCTTCGTTTTGCTGTTTGTTCATATGGTTTATTCTTCTTTCTTTTTTGTTTCCAGAAGTCATCACCTTTAATAAAATCATTTTTACTACCTCTGTTTGCTTTACCTTGTGGAGCTTGAGCTTTTTCGACACTAATAGGGATTCCATTGTGTTCGGCTTTAACAAAAGAAGATGTGATTTTTGCAATATTATCAGATTCAACTTCAAAAAATGAAAAAGATTTAAGAATATCAATTGCTCCGTAATGAACGTCACGGTCATTTACATGTTGATTTAATATTCGTAATAAACCCGATTTATCAATACCGTTTTTCTTACCGATATTTATAAAAAAACGAGTGTAATTATCATTTCTCATTGATTGTCTTGATGCACGTTCGCCCCGTTCGCCCCGTTCACGACTACGTTCTCCTTTTTTTCCGCGATCTCTATCGTCAGAACGGGCATTCCCGGTAACATTAATGTCCGGAGCATTTTCATAATATTCAAGTAATCGATTAAACTCAAAAGAAATAAATTTCTGAATTAATTCTTCTTTTGATAAATGCTCGAAAGATTCAAGAAGGGTATCGTATAAATTACCAATTTTATCGATTGACACATCGGCTTCATTAATTTTTGAAATTAAATTCATTAATTGAACATGACAAATTTCTTTTCCGTGAGGAACTTGTTTATGCTCAAATGATTTTTGAAGGTTTTTTTCGATTTGTCGTAGTTTTCCTTTTTCTCGAAGGTTAATAATAGCAATTGAAATACCTTCTTTTCCTGCTCGTCCGGTTCGTCCACTTCTGTGAGTGTAAGCTTCAACATCATCCGGAAGAGAGTAATTTATAACATGTGTTAAACTATGCACATCAAGTCCGCGGGCAGCAACATCTGTAGCTACAAGCATATTGAGACTTTTCGCACGAAATTTTTTCATCACATAGTCCCGTTGTGCCTGTGACAAGTCTCCATGCAGGGTGTCTGCATTATAACCATCGCCCATTAATTTTTCAGCAACATCTTTTGTCTCCTGTCTGGTTCGACAGAAAACGATTCCATAGATATCAGGGTAATAATCGGCAATTCGTTTAAGAGCAATATATCTATCTTTAGAATGAACCATATATACATGGTGTGACACGGTGTCTGCACCTGCATTTTTACTCCCGACAGTTATTTCTTCGGGTTTGTTCATATATTTGTTTGCAATTCGGCGAACATTGGCGGGCATAGTTGCCGAAAATAATAATGTTCGTTTACTTTTTGGAGTTTGCTCAAGAATAGTATCAATATCTTCCTGAAATCCCATATTGAGCATTTCATCGGATTCATCAAGCACAACATTTTCAACTTCAGATAAGTTGATTTTTTTCCGTTTAATAATATCAACCAAACGTCCGGGCGTTGCAACAACAAAATGTACTCCTTTGCGAAGAGCTTTAAGCTGAGTGTCTATACTGGCACCCCCATAAACGGCAATAGTTTTAATGGAAATATACGCACAAAAGTGCTGTAAATCTTTTTCTATTTGTAAACAAAGTTCACGTGTCGGGCAGATAATAAGAGTTTGCGGAACTGCGTGTTCAATATCTGTTTGTGACAAAAGAGGTAAGCCAAACGCAGCTGTTTTTCCGGTACCGGTTTGTGCGAGAGCTATTAAATCTTGTGTTTGTTCAAGAATAAACGGGATTGTTTTTGACTGGACTTCTGTTGGGGTTTCAAAACCCATATCCTGAATAGCATGAATAATTTCAGGATGTAATGCACTTTCTTCGAATGATTTCATAAATGTATGTTAATTTTTTTCTATAGTTCCATGCTTGTTGCATGGTAAGTTTTTGTTTAGTAAGAATTTAATTATATTATCTATAGAAAAACTGAGGCAAATATACGTTCGTTTGTTGAATAAACAAGATAATTGTGAGAAAAGTAATGGAGGAGTATTGTCTGAGTTATAAGGAGAACGTTCTTTTGTTTCAAAATGCAATTTTGAAAAAAGCTTTGATTATCAATGTCTTTGATATTCTAAGCTGATTTTTTGATGTAATATTTTTTCAAAAAATCAGCTTAGTTTTATCATCTGTTATTATTTTTCGAGAACTGTTGTTATTGCATCAACCCATGCCGTAATACGACTTTCAGTTTTTTCGTGTTCTGTATCGTTGTCGAGAGCCAAACCACAAAATTTATCGTTTCGTAATGCTTTTGAGTTTTCAAACTCGTAGCCATAGGTTGATGTGTAGCCAATAATTGAAACATTTTTTTCTTGTAATATTTCTTCCATTATTCCCATATCATCGCAAAAATGTTCGGGATATAGTATTGAATTTCCAAGACCAAAAATGGCAACACGTTTGCCTGTAAAATCAAATTTATTTATAATAACCTGAATTTGATTAACATCAATATCTTGTCTGCCGGCATTCCACGAATCTTGTCCTAATGTAGCTATACCAAATATAATCAAATCAAATTCTCTGAATGTAGATGATGTTACCATAGAACCGGGTAAGCTTTTGGTATCAAATTTTCGTGAAAACTGACTTTTTAATGAATCAGCTACTTGTTCTGTGAAACCGCCACGCGGGCCGTATATAATAAGAATTTTTTTCATAGTTTTTTGTTTTTAAAGACTGTTATTAAATATTTGTTAGTATTTCAATTTCTGAGAATTTTGGTTCTATCCACTGAGCAGGATATTTTTTCTCTGTTTTCTCTGTGGAAAAAACCTGATTAAAGATTTCTTTTTTCTGCTCACCGAGAATAATAAAAAAAACTCGTTTTGCATTATTAATTGTTGTGCTTGTAAGAGTAATTCTCTCTTGTTTTGTGTATGGATTTATCGATTCCTTACATAGTTGAGATGTCTGTGTGAGAGTTTTTTCTTGTCCGGGAAAAATTGAGGCTGTATGACCATCATCACCAAGTCCCAGAAAAACAAAGTCGAACCGAGGGGTATTGTTGATATGAGGTAATTGTTTTTGTAATAAATTCTCATACCGAATAGCTTCTTGTTTGGTATTTTCTTCGCCTTTCATTCTGTAAATGTGAGATTCAGGGATAGCAAGTGGCGAAAAGAATAATGAATGTGCAGTTCCGTAATTACTTTCGGAATCTGTAGGCGGAACAGCACGTTCGTCTACCCAATAAAAGTTAATTGCATTCCATACATCCATTCGTTCAGCATACTGTTGTACCCAATATTCAAATAATGCATTAGGAGTATTTCCACCCGATAGAGCAATAGATATTGAACCAGTATGTGATATTTCGGTTTCAAATTGCGAAAAAATATAGTCGCCAATTTCCCGAATATGATTAAATGAGTGTATAAGCATAATTATAGTTCACAATATGTTTGAGAATCAGTACTGTTTTTACATGGTTGTCTCCATTTTCCATATAATTTTTTAAGTTCATCAGCTTTTTCGGGTCCCCATGTTCCGGCAGGATAACCATAGAGAGGGAATGATCCATTTTGTTCCCATTCATCTAAAACAGGTTGTACAAATTTCCATGCTAATTCAACCGCATCAGCTCGTGTAAAGAGTGATGCGTCACCATTCATGCAATCGAATAATAAGCGTTCATATGCCGAGGGAATAATTGTTTTGGAATGATTTGCATATTTATCAGCATATTTAAAATTCATATGTGTTGGATCTACGTCAAATCCCAATCCGGGAATTTTCATACCAAAGCGAAGTTGTATACCTTCATCGGGATGAATTCGTAGAATAAGTTGATTTTTGAATTGTTGTCCACTTGCATTTTTAACAAAAGCAGGGTGGGGAATATGTTTAAAGGTAATTACAATTTCACTTACTCGTGTTGGTAAATGTTTTCCGGTGCGGATAAAAAAAGGAACGCCGCCCCATCGCCAGTTATCAATAAAAAATTTAAGTGCAACAAATGTTTCTGTTTTAGAGTCTGTGGCAACATCTTTTTCCTGTGTATATGCGTTCTGTTTTTCTCCGTTAATAGTTGATTCAGTATACTGACCCCGTACAATTTGTCTCTCTATAGGTTCCATTGTAAGAGGACGGAGAGATTCGAATACTTTTAAAATTTCGTTACGAATAGCATGAGCATTAAAATTGGTGGGAGATTCCATCGCTATTAGTGCAACAAGTTGAAGCATATGATTTTGCACCATATCTCGTAATGCTCCGGCAGAATCGTAATATCCACCGCGAGTTCCGACTCCTTCTTGTTCTGATGCTGTTATTTCAATATGGTGAATGTAATTTCTATTCCACAGTGGTTCAAATATTGAATTATAAAAGCGAGTAATCAATATATTTTGAGCGGTCTCTTTTCCTAAATAATGATCAATTCTATATATTTGTTCTTCATCGAAATAGCTTTGCAAATGGCTATTTAAATTTTGAGCAGAACTTGTATCGGTTCCAAAGGGTTTTTCTATAATAATGCGTTTCCAACCCGGAAATTCTGAACTTGAACGTGATAGTTTGCACGTTCCCAAATTTTTTGAAATAGGTTTATATAATGAGGGAGGGGTCGATAAGTAATATATAATATTCCCCTCTGTTCTATAATCGGAGTTGAGTTTTGTAATCTTGTTTATAAAAGCCTGAGTTTGATTTTCATACTGAAAAGCAGATACAACATAATGACATGATTGCAAAAAAACCGCACTTTCTTTTTCAGTTACAGAATTGTATTTTAGTAAACCTTCAGCTAAGTGTTTTCTGTACGATTCGTCAGAAAAATCAGTACGTCCTGCTCCGAGAACAGCAAACTGTTTCGGCAATAATTGTTTTGAATATAAATCAAATAATGCTGGTATAAGTTTTCGTTTCGTTAAATCGCCCGAACCACCAAAAATGACTAAAATATGATTATCCAGACAGTTCATTTTTTATTTTTTTTTAACATCATGACCTCCAAATTGATTTCTCATAGCAGCCAGCATTTTCATTGCAAAAGAATCTGTTTGTCTTGATTCGAAACGAGTAAACAACGAAGCTGCAGTAACATGGAGAGGAACTTCAAAATCCATTCCCGATTCTATCATCCATCGTGCTTCACCGTTATCGTCTACATAACCATTTATGTTTTCAAGTTTTGTATCTTCCTGTAAAGCATTATGTGTTAAGTCGAGAAGCCATGAACGTACAACACTTCCGTGTTGCCACACATGAGCAATATCGGTAAGATTAGTGTCAAAAGAAGATTTTTCAATTAATTCGAATCCTTCGGCAAATGCTTGCATCATACCATATTCTATACCATTGTGAACCATTTTAATAAAATGCCCGGAGCCCGACTTCCCACAGTATAAACTGCCATTTTCGGTTGCTAAATCTGTATATAAACTTTCGGTATACTCACACGCTTTTTTATCGCCACCGTACATGAGGCAATACCCGTTTTGTAAGCCCCACACACCACCACTTGTACCACAATCAATAAAATCAATGCTAAATTCTTTCATTTTGGCAGAACGTTTTTGAGTATCTTTCCAAAAAGAATTGCCACCGTCAATAATAATATCTCCGTCAAGTAGTTTTTTTGATAATATTTCGAGTGTGTTATCTACCGGATTACCGGCAGGTATCATGAGCCAAATTACCTTTTTTTCGGGTAATTTTTCGCATAATTCATCAATATTATTAGATGGTATGGCACCAAATTTTTTTACTTCTTCCATTGCCTCAACGGAAAAATCAAATACCACAATTTCGTGATTATTTTGTAACAGACGTTTTACCATATTTCCGCCCATTTTACCTAATCCAATAAAACCAATTTTCATAAGTTTTGTACTAAAATTTTTGTAGAAAAAAACAACGACTTGTCCGTTGTGCCGAACAAGTCGTTGTATGCATAGAGTAATAAATTATTTGCTTCTCCAATGTCCGTGAACATTACAGTATTCACGAGCATACACTTCTGTTTCTTTTGTGTAAAAAACAGCCTCAGGAGCTTGTCCCGGAGATAGATGTACACGTTGAACTTTATTTTCTGAAAGGAGCTCAATCCATTCAATATAATGCTCTTTTTCCATTGGGTGAGCAACATCACCTACGGTTACTTTATAACCACCTTCAATTTTTGTAATTACCGGAACATGTTTTTCCGTTGCTGCATCTACTGAGTTTTCCACTAATAATTCCATTGGTTTGCCGCAACATACCAATTCACCCATACTTGCATGAACAACTTCTACAATGTTTCCACATACGTTGCATTTGTAAACTTCTTGTAATTTTCTCATAGTTTGTTAGTTTTTATTGTATTACTTTTATTGTTTGAGCTTTTATTGATTCAAGGTCTTTTTCAGTTGGACGGTATTGTTGGTTAAGAGATAATACAACATCAAAATTGCTATCTTTAAAGTATTGTTCAATATGGGGTACGCTTTTCGCATTCCAACCGTATGAACCAAACGCTATTGCTTTTCGTCCGTCTTTTGGTGCCAAACCGCGCATGTATGTTAAAAATTTGGCAACATTAGCCATCATTTCAGAATTCAGAGTAGGAGAACCTACACAAATATATTCAGCATCAATTATTTCAGTCATCACATCCGATTCGTGATTTACTTGAAGATTCATAATTTTAATGTCATAGCCTTTTTCCTCAAAAGCTTCATAAATTGTACGAGCCATTTTTTCGGTAGTTTTCCACATGGTATCGTAGGCTATTACTACTTTCTTTAGAGTGACATTATGAGCCCATTCTTTGTATAATTCAATTATTTCGGGAATGTATGAACGCCAAATGATTCCATGACTGGTACAAATCATAGAAATGTCAAATTCAGATACAGCTTCTAATTCTTTTTTTACTTGTCCCGAATAGGGTAGTACAATATTTGCAAAATATTTTTTTGCTTCAAATAGTGCAAAATCTTTTATAACTTCATCATCAAAGCGCTGTGATGTTGCATAATGTTGTCCGAATGAATCATTCGAAAATAAAATTTTCTCTTCCGGCATATAAAATACCATATTGTCTGGCCAATGAACCATTGGTGTTAACACAAAACGACAGCTACGTTTCCCAATAGAGTAAGTATCACCCGATTTTACAATGTGATAATTCCAATTGTTATGATAATGCATATTGAGACCTTTTTCTCCGGTTGGGCCGGTTACCACTGTTGCATTAGGGCAGTGTTTTAAAACTTCTGGCATACTACCCGAATGATCCGGTTCAACATGATTGCAAATAATGACATCAATTTTTGAGGGGTCAATAATGCTTGATATACGCGACATCATTTCATCGGTGTGAGTATCTTTAACTGTATCAATGAGAGTTATTTTTTCATCAATAATTAAATACGCATTATAGGTTGTACCTTTCTGAGTAAGATATCCGTGAAAATTTCTTACCTGCGAATCAATCGCACCAACCCAATATATATCCGGAGCAATTTCTTTAGCTTTCATGCTATCTGATTTTTTTATATAAATAAGAGCTAACATATTGTCAGCTCTTATTTAAAATTGTGTTTGTTGTAATTTTAATCTTCTAAAACTGAAAATTCTTCTTTTCCAACACCGCAAACAGGACAAACCCAATCTTCAGGAATATCTTCGAAGGCAGTTCCCGGATCGATACCACCGTCAGGGTCGCCATCTGTTGGATCATAAATATAACCACATGGTTCACATACATACTTTTTCATAGTTAAATAGTTTTAAATGAATAAAATAGATTAATTAATTATGCTTCATTGCCAATAGCAGTAGAAACCTGAATACGTTGTCCGAGTTCTTTGTCAATCATGTATATACCGACACCCTTTTCTCCTGCTAATGAAATTTCATCAAGAATTTCTGATGCGGTTGCTTCTTCCTCAACTTGTTCGTCTATAAACCATTGTAAAAAGGAAGTAGAAGCATGATCTTTGTGAGATAGTGCTAAATCATAAATATCATTTATGAGTCTTGTTACTTTTTGCTCGTGAGCCAATACTTTTTCAAATACCTCTTTAATTCCCGACCATTCAGCATCGGGTTTATCAATTTGTAATATCTCCGGTTGTGCATTTCTGTCTTCGAGAAAGGCGATAAATTTCATCGCATGGGTATGTTCCTCAAGAGCTTGTTGCTTTAACCAGTGAGACATTCCTTTGTAACCGTGAGCATTTGCCCATGACGACATAGATAAATAAAGATTTGAAGAGTAAATCTCTGCTTGTATTTGATTGTTAATAGCAGTTATAATTTCTGTATTCATAGTTTATTTGTTTTATGTTTTCATCAAATATAGATAAATTTTAGTAATTATGTCTCTTTTGTTATGTGTATCCTTACATGTTTTTTTATGAAATATAACAGTTAAGGCATGAATACTGTTTTTAATAACCTGATTGCGAAGATATTTTCTCAGTTTTAATGTATATTTCACCATACAAATTTTTGTTTTGATTTTTGAACATAAAACTTCAATCTTTTTTCTATTTTTGAAAAAAAATAATTCTATGATAGATTTCAATCAAGCACGTTTAGAAAAATTAGTTATCCATAAAATTGGAAATAAGTCTTTGGAGGAGGGGGTTACACTTTCAAAGTCTGAAATAATAATTGATGATGAATCGACCTCAGACTTGTTATTTACCTTTTTTTCGCAACCCTTCAAATCCGATGATTTGTACAACTTTGACATAGATAAGCATCTTGGTGATGAATCGGTATTTTCATATGTACAGGGCATTTTTTCTCAACCCGATGAATTGTATATCCAATCAGCACATATTGCAAAAAAGTTATATGATATTTCAACACATCCGAATATTAAAAACGGTGAATTATATATAGCGTATTTTTCAAATTGTTTGATAGAAGATGAATTAACTGATGCGGTAGGTATATTTAAGTCAGAAAATAAGGATAGTTATATTAAAGTGTTTTTACAAAATGAAAAGTTTAATGTTGACCGCGAGGCGGGAATTAACATTAAAAAATTAGATAAAGGCTGTTTGATTTTTAATCGTAATGCCGAAGAGGGGCATCTTCTTAAGATAATTGATAATACAAACAAATCTAATGAGGCTCACTACTGGATTGATGATTTTATTCAAGCAAAGGTAATGAAAACCGACTACTTTAATACTACTCAATTTGTGCAAATGTGTAAAAGTTTTAGTGATCAGGTTTTAACCGAAGATAATAATGTTGAAAAACAAGAACAGTTGGGTTTTATCAATAAATCGTACGATTATTTAAAACAGAATGAGGTGCTTGATGTTGAGCAATTGCAACAAGAAGTAATAGGTAATCCTGAAGTTATTCAGCATTTTAACGAGTATAAAGGGAATTATGAAGAAAATAATAATATTGAACCACAATCTCAATTTGAAATATCGCCCGATGCAGTAAAAAAAGCAAAAAAATATGTGCGAAGTGTTATTAAATTAGACCGAAATTTTCATGTATATGTTCACTCGTGTCCTGAATATATAGAAAAGGGATTTGATCAGTCACGGAATATGCATTTTTATAAGTTGTTTTTTGAAAATGAGTCTTAATAGGAAGGCAATAGGCATAAGGCAATAGGCATAAGGCATAAGGCAAAAGATGAAAGCACAGTTTGGATGCTAAATTTAGATTGAGTACATTTATGTAAAAAAGTAGCGTTCTATGTTTTATCCTATTCAATACAACGAACCCGTTTTTCGACCACCGGCAGAGGCATATTCTCTGTTGTTTCAAGTAACACTTGGGTGTTCATGGAATAAGTGTGCATTCTGTGATATGTATACATCTAAAAAGTTTACTGTCCGTCCGGAGCACGAGGTGTTCGAAGAAATAGCAACTCTTTCTCGTCTTATGCCGCACGCACGAAAAGTCTTTTTAGCCGATGGGAATGCAATGGTATTATCAACAGAAAAATTATTACGCATATTTGCAGAGCTCAAGAAATGCTTGCCAAAGTTGAGGCAAGTATCTGCCTATGCATTACCGCAGGATATTTCCCGTAAATCGAAAGAAGAATTGCGAGCCCTCAAACAAGCAGGTCTAAAGCTTTTATATGTAGGTATAGAGTCGGGAGATAATGAAGTGCTGCAGTATGTAAATAAAAGCGAAACATACGATTCAACTGTTGCCGGTTTGCAGGCTGCAAAAGAAGCAGGTATTAAATCTTCTGTAATGATATTGAGTGGTTTAGGAGGTGCAAAGTACAGCAAACAGCATGCAATTGCTTCAGCAAAGCTTGTAAATGCAGTACAACCGGAATTTACATCGCTCCTTGTATTAAGCTTTCCATATGGAGAGCAAGCATATATAAATAAGTTTAAAGGAGAATATATATCAATGTCGGTACAAGATTTACTTATAGAACTTGAATTATTTATTGCACATACCGATTTACAAGGCTCTATATTTAGAACAAGCCACGCTTCAAATTACTTGGTTCTTGAAGGCATTTTAGGAAAAGATAAAGACAGATTATTGAAACAGGTTGCAGATGCAATTGCACACCCCGATTTAGCACATTTACGTCACGAATGGGAGCGTGGCTTGTGACACAATTTAGCAATTGCACTTTTTTATTTTTTTATGGTATAAAGAGCTGTTCTGTTGCATTAATTCAAGGAGAATATAAAAAGAAATAAATTTTGCTTAGACTAAAACGTATTTATTTGTTCACATCATCAGGTACATTAAACTTCTCAATAGTATTTTTGTAAATATTTTCGGAAATATAGTCTGTGCATGAAAAAAAAATGTATTTTTATTCTTAATAATGTCATATATAAATTATAACCGTTAGGTTCATGAAAAAAGCAGTACTTTTCTTTTGTCTTATTCAATCATTTATTTCATTTGCTCAACAAGAATATGTTGCTACAATTAACGGGACAGCAGTTGATGTGAAGCTTGATACAACATATGTATTAACAATTAACGGTGAAGACATTACCTTTTCCTTTTCTGAAAAAGACACTGTAACATATACGGATGATTTTTTTTCATTTCAGTATTTAAATGATTATAAAATCACAAGCATGGCAATTGATGAGGGAATAGAACAAATTATGATAATGACTGCCGAAGGCTCGGGTATATTAATTCAAAAATATGAATCTATTAATCCTGAACTTATAACAGAACTAATGATAAATGAAGTCTTAAAAAGTGCGGGAGTTAACAGTACTGAGATGAAACGAACGAAAAAGAAAAGGAAACTTGTGTCGGGACAAAAACTGAATGTGGAATATATTAAGGTTTCTTCAGGTGTCGATGCCGGTTTTTTTGAATTTGCATCTTTAGGTTCAGACAGTCAGGGTATTTTCATTATTACAATGATAACAAATGAAGAGTTTAGTAAACAAGGAACACAAATAATTGATTTACTATGGAAATCTCTTTCATGTAAATTGTAATTATTTTATACAAACTATATTGTTATGGAAGATTCACAGAACATTCAGCATTTGCATAATGAAATACGAAAATTACAGATAACCAATAAAGCTCTTGAACAGGAAATTCTTGATGTTCGAAGTCAATTAAAACGATTTTTGATTATCGCAAAGCATTCAGACAATTCTGTGATGATGTTTAATAGTAAATTGGAGGTAGAATGGATTAATTTGAGCTTTCGTAAATTATATGGATATTCTCTTTCGCAATTTGTATCTCAATATGGTTCTCATCTTTTAGAAATTGACTTTAGTGAGGATATGCATTTTATTCTCAAACACTGCACCGAAACTATGAGTCCAATGGTGTATGAAACATACATTATAACTGCTGACGGACGAAAACGGTGGGTACATCGTTCGGTTATTCCGGTTTTTTTAAGGAATAAGGAAATTGAT
This sequence comes from uncultured Bacteroidales bacterium, assembly GCA_964558075.1. GTDB lineage: Bacteria > Bacteroidota > Bacteroidia > Bacteroidales > UBA1715 > JAQICB01. The sequence continues at coordinate 258 of CAZLCY010000018.1, read as the reverse complement.
AAAATTGCAATTATTGATTTTGATATTCATATGCTGAAGGTTGCTGAGGTTGAGATTTTGAAGCAAACGCATGAATTGGAAGAACAACGGAATATTGCACAAGAGCGGTTAAAAGAGATTCAGATTCAAAATAAAGAACTTGAAAAGGCATTTAAAAAGAACAGTAGTCATAGTGTAAAAATGCAGGCACTCATTATGCGGATGAATGAGCAAAATGAGGAACTCGAAAAAGCACGGGCATTGGCCGATAAAGCCAAT
>CAZLCY010000017.1:0-21635 GCA_964558075.1 uncultured Bacteroidales bacterium | reverse complement strand
TCCGCATCAGGGAGTTGACTATGAAAAGGTTCTGCCCGAATGTTTACGCATTCTCGAAAAAATAGGAAAAGAAACGGGAAAACCATATGCACTTACCGAAACCGGAAATTTGTGTGTAGAACCCGAAATCTGGTGGACACAATCATTACTGAAACTAACTCTGCCCTTCAATATAAAATGGTTTTTGGTATGGATAAATATTGAAGATGCACAATATTACGGACCACATCCGCAAAACAAAAGTGCCGACGATTTTGTCGCATTTTATAAACACCCCAAAACAGCATTTTTGAAAGATCTCATTATAAATAATTCATAAAAAAATTGTTATGCCACGATTAGATAAAGAAACCAAAAAGGAAATACAAATGCTCGATCACAAAGATCTTCAAGACATAATTATAAAATTAGCGTCAAAGGATAAAATGGTATATGATTATCTTCAAATAAATTATTTAAATAAAGAATCCGGTGCACAGGAATTATTTGAAGAAACAATTGCAGATTTAGACGATATATCATGGAAACAATACAAAGGATATTCTCCGCAAATACGACAAACAAAAATGTTAGCGGCATACATTAAAAGAATTAATGAATTTACAAAAAGTTGTACGAATAAAGTATACGAAGCCGATTTGTTAGTATACATTCTCGAGAATACTTTTTCGTCGCCTCCGGATACGTTTGGAACCTGCTTTACTCAATTTGACACAAAGGTTGCAATAATTCTGAAACGACTCATAACTATTGTTACAAAAAAATTACACGAAGATTATAAAATTGAATATAAAGACCGTATAAACAATTATTTAAACATATTACATACACAATCAAATTTTATAGATACCATTTATAATTTACCACAGGAAATATAAATGGTTAATTAGTCTCTGCCCGAAAACTCCAAATACTGCGTATTCTCGACTTATTATTTGGTCATTTACACACGTAAACTCCCAATTAATAAGCCTTCGAAAGCCTTGTCTTTGAAGTTTTCCATGCAGAGACTTCTCAAATTATGACTTTTCTCGCAAACAATAATTAGAAAAAAAACTGTCGGTACACCAAATTCAGGATAACGAGCTTCGACGCTGCCTTGTGCCTACTTGCCATATGCCTCACCTTTTCTACAGAATATACTTCTCAAGTAACGCTCGCAATTCGGTATAATTCTGAGCAACAGGAAACTCAGGATAATCATCAATCACATTTTGTGGTGGACGATAAAGAATTCCCACTTCTGCTTGTTGCAACATAGAAATATCATTGTATGAATCACCAAAAGCAATCACATTATAGGTAAGGCTTTGGAATGCTTCTACCGTTTTTCGTTTGGGGTCGGGCTGACGCAAAGTATAATCAATAATACGTCCCGACTCATCAATTTCAAGAGAGTGACACAATAAAAATGGACGATCTAATTGTTCCATTAATGGATCTGCAAATTCTACAAACGTATCGGAAACAATCACAAAACGAGAAATTTTTCGTAACCATTGTGTAAATTCAAGAGCCTCATCAAAAGGCTGTATTGAAGCTATAACGTTTTGAATATCCTGAATTTTCAGATTATGTTCATCGAGAATTTTCAGACGATACTGCATTAATTCATCATAATCCTGAATATCGCGAGTTGTTAATTTCAATGTATCAATTCCGGTAATTTTCGCAACATTTGCCCATACTTCCGGGACAAATACACCTTCTAAATCAGAACAAACAACCCACATAATATCTTTTTTTTATAAAATTTCCTTAATTTCTACAAAAATACATAAAAAAATATTCTTTCTCACATGCTTTTTTATAGTTTTATATAATGGAAATGTTCACACAAATAAAAGACTATGCTCATTCATTAGGTCTCAGTATGCACGTTGCATCTGCGGATATTGGATTCTCTGAATCGGGTTTGAACCAATGGATTCAAGACGGAAATCACGCAGACATGAAATGGATGACTCAGCATACCCAACTACGAACACAGCCCTACAAGATTTTCGAAGGCACCAAATCAATACTTGTTTTTTCGCTTCCATATTCACAAGAAATACCACAACGGCGTGGAAGAATAGCTCTTTATGCACTTGGGCGAGATTACCATAAAGTACTCAAGCATAAACTTCAAAAAATTATTCGGGTTTTACAAGATGCCGGGGAAACGGCTATCAGTTTTGTTGACACAGCCCCAATTATGGAGAAATGTATTGCATCAACCTCCGGTGCCGGATGGATTGGAAAATCGAGCCTCACCATTTCCGAACAATATGGTGCAGTCTTTTTTCTTGGAGAAATTTTCACAAGCCTCTCCGTTCCACCGACAAAGGGACTTACTTCCGATAAATGCGGATTCTGCACACAATGTATCCAAGCATGTCCGACCCAAGCAATTTTGCCTAACCGAACAATTGACGCACGAAAATGCATTTCATATCTAACCATAGAACACAAAGGGTCTATTCCTCTTGAATATAGAAAACTCATGCACGATTATCTATATGGCTGCGACAAATGCAGTACAGCATGTATTTACAATCCTAAAACCAAAATAGCAATAGACCCTGATTTTGCTCCACGCACCTACCCCGACGTTCGAGACATACTATATCTCACTCAAGAAACATTCACCTCAATATTTGCCGGAAGTGCTATTCACCGTATCGGTCTTAATCGACTACAACGAAATGCGTGCATCGTTTTGGGCAACATTGGTACAGAGGATGACATACCTGCATTAAAACATATCCAAAACACATCAGAATCCCCAATTCTATGCGAACATGCACAATGGGGAATTGATATGATTGAGGGGAGATGAAAGCATATTTTTCATGCAACCGCCACCTATTTCCGTTGAATAATTAAAGGTTTCACCACCAATTCATCTTCTGTTTCAATTTTTATATGTAAATAATACATGCCATCAGGAAATTCAGATATATCTATATAATGGGTTTCAGAAAACACCTTCAGCAAAGATTTTGTATGCGTATACAACATAACATATTCAACAGATTTTACACTATACACATACACACTCTGAGATGCCGGTTGCGGGAAAATTGACACAATAGCAGTTTCCTCATCAATCTCACCATTTTCATTCATAGACATTTCATTTTCGATAAAACTATTTTTCAACACTTCAGGATTATCATAACACGTATTATTCTCTGCTGTTGCAATCCACATCGAATAGGGAGAATACGAAGCACAGCCGACGCCATTTAATTCTCTAATTTCAATATTCACCTGTTGTGAACCAAAAGAAACATATGCCGAATTAGAATTCTCTAACACATCAAGATTTGCATCTCCTCCCGTTACAATCCATTCAAATTCTTTATCGGAATCTATTGTATACAATACATTTCTATCATTTGCACACACACCGGGATAGAGCATTGGTCCATCAATAGAAATTTGTGTGTTCGCCGGTCGTAAATTAACATCGACAGAAATTTCTCCACTTCCAACAAGCTCGCCATTTACATACTCATCTACTAATATTGTCACGGAACCAAGCCCGGCTAAATATCTCACAGAAACTGTACTACCTTCAGATGAGTTTATCACCGCTAAAGATTCATTAGATACTGACCATATATAGGTGCTATTCGGATTCGGATTTGAAATAGAATAAATTTCTGTCATCCAATCATCATTTTCATTGTTTTTACAAATTACTTTGTTTCCACGCACTTCAAGTAATGGACTTTCTTCCAGCAAACTACAGATTTCTTCACCTTCACACATATCTCTTGTTGCTGCCACACAAATAGTATTCGGAAGAATATCTGTGCTAAATTGAATGCTACCGATACCTGCACCTGCAACAACTGAAACTCCGGTCCAATTATACGTAACATCTGATTCGGGATTTACAACATTGGCATCATACACGGCATGTGCAATAATAAACGGAGGTGCATTAATTTCGGGGACTCCCGGTGTTTCTATAACCGTTACCATAGCCGAATCATTTGCCTCACAGCTATTCGCATCAATTATGCTTACAGAATATGTTCCAGCATTTGAGACCTCAATTTCCGGGGTTATTTCCTGTGTATTCCACACATACGAAAACGGCTCATTTCCGACAACATCTGCTGTTACTGTCCCGGTTTCACCCGAACAAATGGTAATATCATCAACGGTAATTTGAGGTAATGAATTTTCGGTTACCGTAATAGTATCATGAGCTATACAATTATTCGCATCCTGCACCTCAACACTATAATTGCCATTTACATCAACCACAATATTCGGTGTTACTTCACCCGTATTCCACATATAGGTAAAAGGTGAATTGCCTTGTACTGATGGAGCTAAATCTACTGATTCGCCCGAACAAAATGCAGCATTGCTTGTTTCAATATGCGGAAGAGAATAATGTATAACAGTATTTGAATCTTGTGCTACACAACTATGTGCGTCAGTCACTTCAACGACATATTGCCCTTCAGCATCAACAGAAACACTCTGCGTTGTTTCGTTTGTACTCCAGGAATAAAAATATGGAGCATTACCTGTTACCTGAGCTTGCAACTCAATAGTATCACCCTCACAGAATGATGTGTCTGATAAAATAACCTGCGGTGCCGAATATTCAATAACATGTGCTTGTTTAGAATATGAACACCCATACACATCCGTTATTTCCAACGAATATGTTCCTTCGGATAGTGGCATAATACTTTCTGTTGTTTCACCCGTACTCCAGAGATAGGTATACGGACTATTTTTCTCTGATATTTCAGGCACAAGTTCTATAGAACTACCGACACAAAAACTTGTATCGTCTAAAACTATATCAATTGGTTCAACCAACACTATTGAAGCTTCCGAATCTTTCATTCGTTCAACTTCCAATCGTCCGTTAACATATGCATCAGTAATAGACATATAAGCCGTATCAGTACCAATAACATCAAATGTAAGAGTTAAAAATTCTCCTCCATCTGTCACAAAAGCATCTGGTATATTTCCATATAATTGAAAGCTAATTTTACCTTGCTCTTTGCGTACCGTTTCTTGTATTACTGATTGATTAAACACTCCCCCTATTTTATACTCATCGGCATATTCAAGTTTTGTATTATCGTATTCAACATCAAAAGAAATATTGAGCGTTTCATCACATATCGAGCATTCTATTACCTGAGAAATATCGACCGGAACTATTATACGCTCCTGGGGATTGCACACAAGAGTATCTTCTACGGTAATATCCACAGAACAATCATAAACTACAATATCTATTGTATCTGATGTTGAGCAATATCCATCAGGAGCATATGTATATATCAATCTATGGGTTCCGGCACCCGCAACAGACGGATCGAATTGTCCATTATCTACAAATGGCGAATTCCACTCTCCACCATGTGGTGTTACAACAAGTGTTATCGGTGCGTCCTCAACTCTTAAAGTTTCAACCGGTTCAATCGTTACCGTTTCTTTTGGCAATACATTGATTGTAACTGTTGTGTCCTGAGAGCACATGTCGTCTGAAACATGAATATTAATAGTTGCCACCCCGTCTGCTGTGGGCGATGTATATATTATATTATTTTCGATAGAGATAATTTCCGATGAATAACTGAATTCAATAGTGCTCGAATCTGAAATTTTTTCCACAATAAATGGAGCAGAATCCCCTGCACATATTTCATCGATATAATTGATATTAGAAATATGTGCAGGTGGGTTTCTATATAAATACACCATAGAAGTATCACTACTTGCTCTCACAATACATTCACCCTCATTGTCACAGGCAGCGACTTTTCTGTTTAAAGAACTGATGAACATAATTTCCGCAGTATCAGCTGAACATGGATTTTCATTTTTAAACAGAGCATTATACGTAAATTCCGATTGTCCTTGCATATATTTTCCATAATCAAATGCCCACACAATAACAGATCGTCCATCAGGTAATTTTTCTTCCGTTATTCTTTCCATTTCTGCGGTATCAGTCGAAGACAAGTATATCACACCTTCAGGCACTATAGCTCGCACACTTACACTGTCTACCAATGTCACATGCACATTCGATGTGGTAATTGCAACATTAGCCTGTTGATTTATATCAAACCCTTCTTCATCAGTTGCAATATATATATCTTGTAAATGTTCGAATCCACGAATATTTGGAGTAAAATCAAAGGCTTCTTTTTTTTCTGCACCACAGATGTTTTTCCTTGACACGTGTTCAGATAAGACTTTTGTAATATCTGTGACTATACTGTCTGAACATTCTATTTCTAAATTAAATGATAGTGTGAGTTGTTCCTGAGATAAATCATCAACCTCATCCCAATGTTGACTCAAAATTTCATGTGTCACCAAATTATTATCAGGTGTAAATAAATTTGTTATGGGTATATTCCCTGAGAATCCTGCAAATTCATACTGTAGTGTATTTCCTGCAATTTTCATATTCTGAGGAAGCGGGGATAACCAATATGAAATACTAGTAGAATCAACATTTCCTAAGAAAATATCAACGGAATAAGGAATTGACTGGCAAAAATCAAAATATCCTTCGGGACTGGAAGGAACGGATTGAACTAAAGATAAGTCCGCAGTAGTTGCTATAAGTTTTTGTTCAAGGCTGTCGCATACATATTCTTCAAAATTATGAGGAGTAATATTTCCACACCCGTACCCAGTACGAAGAGTTGCTTGAATACTATCATTAAAAGCACAACTAAGATAATCTAAGATAAAATTGATATTTACTGAATTGTTGGAATAAAGGGGCACATTAAAATAATATGCATCCTCAAATATCGTAAATTCAATTTCTGTGCTATCAAGAAGAATCTTTGATAATTCTAGAGAAGAATTTTCACTGTCAATAGAAAATTCCAACAAATTATTTGCATGTCGAGTTCCTTCGTTTGCCATCATCATACTCCATTCAAGACTTTCTCCATTATTAGTTTCAATTGACGATTCAGAATAAGTATAGAAAGCATCTTTAACAATAACCGAATAATTTGATGTTTTTAAATCTTCTAATTCTCCGTCTTTAGTATATATAATATATCCATCATTTATATAAGTTCCACTTACATCTACACCACATGTTGAATAATTAATTCTAAAGTACAAATATTTCGTATCGGCATTTAATACCAATCGGTTTGTATCAGGGAAACGTACATATATGAAGTTTTCATCTTCTGATACAGTATACATATTCGATTCAATTAGCACATCACCTTTTTTTAATAATGTTGATGAAAAATCATATGTAAAACCTTCTATTTTGGTAATTGTAAACATAGATATATACTCTCTGGGTCTGAATTCTGAAGGAAAACTAATATTAGTGCCTACATGTCTAAAATTCGCACTTTGATAACATCCTCCTATTGCAGAATTATCTGTATATCGAACGGGTTCTTCAAAAACTGTATACTGAGCACCTCTTGAATCAGAATATACAGTATCACAATCAAATCCAATTATTGAAGACCTTATATCTAATGAAGATTCATCATTCTCAACATTTACGATTGTTGCCAAAACCATTATTTCCAACATATCCTCATCTTCTATAACTAATCCTTCCGAGAGATTGAATGTAACAGTATGATACTCAAAATTTCCATTTTGTGATATTGAGAATGTTTCTGAAGTATAATCAGCATCATTAACGGTAAGTGTCGCAGCATATGGCGAAATAAAGTTCTTGCCGACCTCTACTCTAAACAAAGCTGTAATATTAGTATATAAACAGCTATCGTTTGTAGGAACACTGGCACTTAAACTCAGCCTCATTGTGTCGTTTTCTATAAAAGAAATACTATTTGGACAGTTTTCTTCTGTAAATTGTTCTGCAGATACAATATTATTTTCAAAAACAGCTATATTGCTATCATCAATATTATATCCGGTATTTACTCTTGAAATTGTAAAATCATCTACTCTTGCCGGTGTTGAAGCACAATTTTGACTGTGCAGAAAAAAACTTTTGGTATACGTATCCAGTATAGTATATTGAGTTGAATTACAAGCTGACTGAGTAAACACAAATTCCCAAGTAACAGGATAGGTATCACAGACGATATTACTATCAGCTTTAATACTTACACTTTCATTTATATCAATATATCGATTAACTTCTCCCATCTCAGATAAAGAAAGAAATATCTCTGTACCTTCGCCGTTTATTGAAAAACCATTCGGTACTGTTACCCGTAAAAAAAACTGTTTATCAGTATTAAACAAAGTATTAGAACTATAATCATAGGAAGCTTCGAATCCAAATTCGTAGAATTGTCCGGGATCAATATCACTAGGCCCTGTCAGAGTAGAATATTCATAATTACATCGATCATGAGCAATCCATGAATCAGATTCTCCATACTCTGTGCTGTCAAGTCCCAGATATTTCATCGAATATCCCAACCGATTCCATGCAACAAGATTAACATCAGGAACATTATCGGAAAAAAAGTATGAATACAAAAGAGGATGACTTATGTGAAACGATACATCAATATATGAAGTATCTCCGGCATCTAAATCCATATAAATATTATCTTCGTTATAATCATTGAAATCTCCCGTGCCATCATAATCAATTCCTTCTTCTGGTGACAACACTGCACTTGTGCCGGAGAGTGTAAAAGGTATATCTGTTCCATCTACAGAGGCAATATTATCAATTGTAATATGTGTTTTTGATAATGTGAGTCTTGAAATTAATCCTATTGCTATACCCTTATCTTCCGATCTATTTATGCAACGAAGCCTAATTACTCCGGTTGAATCACATATAGTAACGTTTTTCAATACACTATCCAAAGTCCAGTATAAACTAGGCTTTGAAAACTCTTGGTATAATTTAGTAGATGCATTCGCAGAAACATTTTCACACGCAACATCATCAATACGTTCTGAAGCTGTATATAGTATTTTTTGCACATCAAAATATGAGTTTACTATAATTTCCTGCCGTACATATAATGATTTGCCTGCCTCGAAACCTATTGTTTCAAGCAAACCTTTATGTATGGTATATGTGTAAGTATCTCCATCATTTTCTCCCGCAACAGATAATTCAAAATTTGTTGATGATTCAGAAACCATTGTATTTGTTAATGAGACAAGACTCGCATCGGGAATGGTAATTGCAAATTGTAAATCACCAATTTCTCCGGCACCATTCGCATTTTTTATCTCAGTTATTATCTCATACGTTTCCCCATTAATAACTTTTATGCTTTGGCTACTCACTGTTAATGAAGGGTGACGGATAGTATATGAATCTGATTCTGTTGTAATAGTCTTAGTTGCCCCATCCTGCATGTATATAAGGGTAATCTGATCTTTCACACTTTCATCGGTTACTGATTCACACCCGGCTGTAGCATTATAGGAAAACCCAATACTATCTCCTGCTGCAATTGTCTGATTGATACTGAAAGTATTACCGGACACAGGTATCGTAAATCCATTATTATCTACAACATGATTGTCAATAATAGTAACACCATCGAAAGGTACTATTTCTACTGTATTTACTTCAATAGCCTCGACCTCCATATTCTTAATATACACCTGATAAACAGCACTTTCATATCCCACATGCAGACTTGAATTTCCATCAGGAGGAGTGGTAGAAACAACTACCTGACCTACTAAATTTACCTGAAGAAACAGGAAAAACAGTATATTACATACAATACCCCTTCCTTTTCGGGTATATTCTCGGTTAATTTTCGTTGCATTTATTTTCATAATCGTGCTATTTTATATTTGTATTTTTTGTCGTTTTATATATTTCATTTTTATTGTTTATCATGCGGTCAGAATAGACACGCCATGGTGTGTCTTTACGATGTTGTGTTTGTGCAAGGTCTGTCATTAACAATTAATCATTCACCATTATTTTATTCGTTCCACATTCGGTTTCTATAATATACACTCCAGCATTGAGCTGAATATCTGTGTTTGTAATTGGTATTTCTATGCCCATTACATTAAACACTCTCACATTTTCTGTTATAATGTACAGTATGTTACCTTCTAATGTATAGCAAGACTTCTCGACTTCGCTCGAAGACCAATTATATAGCCCCGTATCATTGTCTATTGTAATTTCTTCACTCTCAACTGGTTCATACGCTGAACTTTGCGGCTCTATGTATATACGGTAACTCCCCGATTGTATTTCCTGCGATATTTCTAATATATAGCCAACGCCACTTTGCAAGGTAACATGTGGGACTACTTCGTGTAAGGAGCCTTCTGAATCTTTCACATATAGTGTTGCTTCTAAAGTATTGTCTGAAAATATTGGAGTAAGGGTGTAATTACGGTTGTTGTTTTGGGTTACTGATACAGATATTTCTTGTAAGCCCCAATATGCTTTCGAAATATTGTAACTTGACATTGAAAATGCATGGTGTACATCAACAAAATCTATTTTCCCCGGTATCATTACTTCAAGTTCGTTCCATGTTAGGCCATAATCTGTTGAAATGTACTCTAATGTATCATGTGAAATGGCATACGTAGAATCATTTATTTGCTGCAAGTTTACAAAACCTTGTCCATTACCGGGAAATACAATTTGACAATTAAATTCATTATCGCAATAAAATAAATCTGTTGTTACAGAATATTCAAGAGCTTGAACAAGCCATCCTTTATCTGAAACAGATACAATATCATACATGTAAGTATAATTTGAAGGTATGGAGTCAATAAGTTCCCAATTTATGCCACCATCAACAGTGTGTATTAATAAATTATCAGAACCACATACAACACCTTCATTTATATCCCTAAAACTAAATTTTCTATTATACTTTGAATTATAAAAATAATTTGCGTCTATTGGTTCGGTCCAGGTATCTCCGGCATCTATTGTTTTTTCAATTGTAGATTTTGTTCCATCATACCCTAAATAACCTGAGTTTGAAGTTGTAAATTCTATTAGGCTCGAATTTGTTTTGTCAGTTATTTTTTTATTCCATGTTTCACCACCGTCAATTGTCATAAATAATACTTTATCTCCTACTATATATCCGGTATCTTGTGTCGGAAATTCTATTTCATGCAATATATTCGTATGTATATCTTCCCATGTCCAGGTTTCGCCACCGTCTTGTGTGCGGAATAACCTGCCTTTTGAACCCGTAATAAAACATTCCTCGGTGTTTTTACAATAAATCTGCTCCATACCTTCGGCTGCTCCATGGACATATTTTGTCCAGGTTTCGCCGGCGTCGGTGGTGAGGTATGAAGTGAGGTTTTTGCCTACAACTACCCCGTTGTTTTCATCAAAGAAGTACATTCCGGTTAACTTAAGATAATTTGTATTTCCAAGAATATGATTCTCACTCCAAGTCTTTGCACTATCCACACTTTTATACAAAAATCCATTTCGTCCTATTCCATACACAGTTTCATCAAAAGCTGCAAAAGCAGAAATTTCTGATGAAATATTATTTTTATATTCACGGTTTTCAGGATTCCCGTCTATAGTACGTGACAAAATAGATGCATCTCCAGAATTCGTTTTGGTATGATACATTATAGATTGACCTCCAAAATAACTATACACATGTGTTATTACTTCTGTAAAATCTAAAAATAATGTTTTATTCCAAGAAGTGCCACTATCTATAGTTTCTAAATAATAGCCCATTCCATAAATAAATCCATGTTCATCGTTTTGCCAATGCATTGTCGTTGTATTAATATACGGACTATCACTATATAAATCATCTGCTACTTGCTCCCATGATATTCCGGCATTATCACTTTTATACAAAAACAATCTATGTTCTCCATTACCTACAACTAAAAATAAAGTTGAATCATTTTTTATATATATTCTTTTTATTGATACATCTAGAAAGTTTATTTGAGACGGAACTCCATCAAGTTCCATTTTTGACCATGAAATTGCTCCATTTATTGTCTTATATACTCCATTATTATTAACCGTATAACCATTCAAATTATCTTCGTGAAATACAATATGGTTAATATATATTGGTGTTTTTTCTACTTCCCACGTTTTTGCTGTATCTGAACTTATATACAAACAGCCATTATCACCAACTGCTATTAATCCTCTTGTACTACTATACTCTACAGCTATAAAATCTCCACTAAATCCAAGTGGCGTTATATCTCTTACTTCTGAGGTTTGTGCACACACCGATACCGATATACACAGACCTACCATTCCCAATAATATGTTTCTCATTTTTTTCATCTTTATTTATCTTTCATCTTTACTATAAAGACGCGATAAATCGCGTCTCTACAAATTTATTCTACCTTATATTTTAATGCTTCTACGTCTGCATTATTTACTTCGCCAATGCCATCAATATTTGCCCATTTCGGGAAACATTGCACCAGTTCTATCCGAACAAGTTCTCCACATATTATCATTTCCATATAATAGGTTTCGTATGCATCTTCTACCTGTATTACGCTTTCAGGATGATTTATGTAATATTCAAGTACTTCAACATCAAATGTGGTAACTCCTTCCATTTCTGTTATTGCTATATCACCTTCGGGGTCAATAGTACAACAATCTTCTACTACTATAACAATTGTGTCTTTATCTACACTACCACATGTTTCTATAGTATATTCATATACGTATTCTCCACACATATTATGCGGTTCTGCGTATAATGTCTGCCATGTTCCCCCCGCCGGACTTACGCCAATAGAATTAAGATTAAATATGAGCCATTCGGCATACCGTACCGTTAAGGTATCTGCCGGCATGTTAATTTCTTCGGGCACACAGCAGCCGTCTATTTCTACCATAATTTCTTTGTGGACGGTGTCGCATTCGTTTGTTACGGTATATACTAAGGTGTATGTGCCACAATCGATAATCGCAGGAACAGACGTCCACGTGCCGTTTGTCGGTGAAACAGCTATAAGAGCTTCCTGTTGAGCATTCCAGTCATCAATAGAAATGGTATCGGCAAGTTCAAGTACAATAGTATCGCAACAATGAATTATTTCTATTGGTACGGTTTGCGTTGCGGTACCACATTGGTTGGTTTCTGTATATACAAGTTCATATATACCACAGGTATCTATTGTCGGAACCTGCCAGTTTTCCGCGGGTAATGTATTGTCTATTATTGACACTCCCTGTTCGCTCCATCCTTTCCAGGTAATTGGTGGAGCCGGATCTATGGAAACAACAGGGACTGTTAATACCCTTGTTTGTACAGTTAAATCACGACTTTCACACTGCCCCACAACAGTTGCCGTTACGGTTGCTGTACCTGTTTCTGAGTACAGCACCGATGCACGTAGTCCGTTTTCTGTAAGTACACCTATAGATTCCGGCGTTAAATTCCACGAAACCGACTGGATACCAACACCCGTAACTTCATAATGTGCAGTATTATCTGTACAAACAGATTCGTTACCGGAAATAGTTGCGGAAAAATCAGGGTTCTGTGGGTTTAAAGGTATTGACACTGGATCTGTACTTCGCGACACTAAACAAGAATCTCCCTCACAACCTTGCATCATACGTTTTAATGTTCCATAATATTCAATATATCCAGGTTGTGAACATTCAGCTATTGCTTGTAATCTGAAATCAATAAGAATAGAATCATGAGCTTGTATGTTGGTTTGTTTCGTTAATTCCCATTGTAAAACAGTTGTAGAATCGGTATATGGTGTCTGTGTTAATCCGACTACCGTTCCTTCACGTAAGGGTATATAATCGATTAACACATAATCATTAGGTATTATGACCGAAATATAAGCACTATCTATTAATACCGAAGAATTATTTTTTATACGTGCTGTAAACAGAGCGGTATCCTGATATGTTTCAAATACGGTTTTTTGATATCCCTGTATTTGTATAGAATCTAAAGATTCAAATCCTATAATATTTGGTTTATAAGAAAAATATTTTTCTTGTATTGCATCACAATTTGTAACGCTACTTACTTTAAATTTAAGAGGAGGATACGCATTTATTATTATTTTTGATGCATCATCCTTTGGACATTGCAACTGCACATCAAAATCCATCGTAATAGTCGGGGCGGTTCCTTCGAGGGCTGATGTTGAATCATTTTCTGTACTTAAAATTTTCTTTGAGATAAAAGTATTTTCATTAAAAAGTGATATTATATCATTAAAATCAGGATCAACATACCCATCAACCAAACTACCATTCTCACCTCCGAAGTTCCAATTAATTTTATCGTCTGTAAGAGAATAATTAGAGGGAAAATCTTCGAACCACACACCGAGTTGGTTGAGGTTTGCACGCCCAATATTATCTATGGTAAACGATACCGGAATGTCTTCGCACAGGTTAAACGATTCATCCGAGAAGGTTTCGGTAGCACTGAGAACCGCAACAAGGTTTTCGAGTTTGAGCGTATCTGTGGGGTTATCGCAGGCATAGGTCTCAAAATTGCTTTCGGTAATAGGTTCGCACGCCCACGCAGAACGTACAAATATGTTGCTGGTGTCTTGTGCAGTACATTCGTTGTATTGTACTTGTATTGTTACTTCTGTTTGTGTGTTTGGAGGTATGCTTCCTACAGTATAATATTCGGTTTTAGTTCCGAATATAAAGTCTCCGTTAATATCTGTTATTCCCAAATCAACAACATTATCGGGGTCAACTTGAAATTGTAAGGTAACATTCTCTGCCGTGGCACGTCCGGTATTTTCAACTTGCACGGTCCATGTTGTAAATTCTTCTACATTTTGTTGGGTTTCGGTGGGGTGAAGTGTTAAAGTTGGCATATCCATTGGCAGGTTACTTAACACCTGCATGTGTTCTTTAACTGTCTCCTCACATTCAGTGCCATAAAAATCTACATACTCCACTTCGCCATAATTTGCCGGTGTTACTCTGCCATCTTCAACACATACTGAGTAAATTGGCGTAGAATATACTTCTCTATTACTCGGTTCAACAACTTGATTTACCGCATACGTATAATCATCCCCTAATCCTTCTATACCTCTATTGTTATAATAAAAATCCGGTTCTCCCGGGTATGTAATATTCAGCACCTTAATATTTCCGGTGTTTGAACCGGGTGCTTTTGCTGATTGCTCAACAGAAACAAAAGAATTTGAACACCCCCATATACGTGTTGAAGCTGAAATTTTTGGTTTTGGATCATACACGGTAAGTATATCGCCCCATGTCCATGTTGCATCATACAGAGTTCCATTTTCATCGATTAATATATACCTAACCTGAATATTAGCATCTACCCTGTTTTTACTAAAATGTTCATTTACTTGTACCTCACCGTGAAAATTATATTTTACATTAAGGATAGTATCGGTAGTATCTGTAAACAAATCTTGACAGTCTTGCGAAAAAGGGAATTCATACGAAACCGCATGAATATTAGCTCCGGGTTGATACCCATGTTGTTGCGTTGGCTGAGTGCCATTCAATTCCGGAGAAAGAAGTTCAAAATCCAATTGCTCAGTATTATCATATACACACACAACTATTGATTCATATTTTGGACATCTGCTACCACAAATATAACTAACCTCGCCATTCGCAGTCAATTCAGCAGTATTACAAGTATTTATAACCTTTGGACTTAAAGTAGCTGATGAAACATCTGCCACATAACAGCTTCCACCGGAACCTTCATGACATCGTTGCACAGTATTGGGTGTTGCTTGCGTTAGTGTCGTATGTACTCCCGGACAACCTTCTGTTTCAACCACGAGCTTAAATGTAAGAATATCTTGTTGACAAGCCGTAAGTGTTGAAGAGTAGGAACCATTGTATACACCGTTATTTCCGCTTGCGAGAGAAAGACTTCCATCCGGTAATTTTACATATACATCATAATCCATACATATATACTTAGCATTTTCTACTTTTGCTGTATAATCAAATGTAAAATTTCCAATAGGATGTGTTCTATCATCAAGAGTTGCATCGCCACTTGCATAAGAATTTGCGGTTTTTGTTCTTTCATATGTATCTGATGTCATCACATACGCATCGCCATTTATTTTTTCTCCCCAAAACCTGAAAAAGATTCGATGATTAAAAACAGTTTCATTATAAATTGGAGAAGCGATTACCTGAATTTCAAAAGAACCGGAGCCATCATAATCTGATAATTGAGAATTACCATCCAAATCAATGCCATTGTTGAGGTAATATCTTCCTCCTTCATCTGATAATACCTGACCGTTAAAAATTACGCTCTCAACTATAAATCCATTATTTATAAAATCTACATACGTATCTAATAAATAATGTGAAGGTATACTATCACTTAAAGGTGTTATGGTATAAGTTGCTTTGAATTTTTGCCCACAATAATTTGCTTTGTTCTCTACAAATCTGGAAATTGTAACTTCGGGTACAGGATATTGTTGCGTATAATACACAATTCCCATAGCATTTTCCAAACGGGTACAGACCTCATTATCTACACGATAATCCACTATATATGTAGTTTTGAGAGACGGAAAATAATCCTCTGCAAAAAAAGTAGGGATAATAAGCAGAGAAGAATCAGCATGCAAGGTGCTGTCTGCAAAACCTATATCTGTCAATATGGTTTTGTCAATTTCAATCGCAACAGTATTTCCGGTAACATCAAAAGGAACCGAACCGACACCGGCAATCTGCATATTGTCAATTGTTAGCAGCTCTTCGGTTTCCCACTTCATGGTAACAATCATATTTTGTACACTTCCGGCACGTGCCGCATTTTTTATTTCAATGCTATCCGTAAAATATTCCCGGTATTCCACCTCAATATTATTATTGGGCGATTCCGGTGTATTCATTATCAATCCCGGAAAAAGCACCGGATATGAATTTGATTCCACCTGTTCGGTATACGAGTCTGTTATTACCGAAATATTATCGATTACCGACACAGAGAATCCCGAAGTTGCCTGAGGAATCACCTCACAATTTGCTGTTTTATGATAGGTAATTTTCATGTGCTGCGAAGACTGCAAAACAGTATTTACAGAAATTGTATGTTCTGTTACCGGAGCCGGATATGTCATACCGTTTAATTCATACTCAGCAGAAACAATACGCACTCCAACGGGTTGATTTATTTCAATTGTTTCAATTGTTTGCGGCGAACTGCTATTAAATATTTCGAGCTCAAATTGAGCAGTGCCAACGCCAACATGCAATGCCTCGGCACTACTTGTAGGAACCGAAGAGGAAATTTCTAATTGTGCACTCACAGATTGCACAAAACAAAAACATACAATACTCGTATATATACGAAGGAATCGTAATCTTACAAAAAAAGGATGTGTGGTCATAAAACAATTCTTTTAAGATTATGGTTTCTATAGGAGTCGAGTTGCCGCTCGGCTCTTATTTTTTTATTGCTATTTCTAAAAATATAATAGATGCGACAAAAATATATGTGTGTCCATTATTAACAAATGTACAAAAAAATTAACAAAATATAATTTTTCTACAAGTTTTTACAAAAATAGATATAATAAAGCAACTTATAATGTGATAAATTGGTCTTTTTTGTGTGAAAAATGATTCTATTTATAATAAAATTGGTCTTTTTTTTGGTATTGTATGGTACATACAAATAATAAATTTTGAAGCATCTGTCAGTCATTAAAAGCTCTGAGGCTCCAAACATTATCGTACGCAACCCTTGGCAAACTTATTCTAAACGTTGTTCCTTTGGTAGTATCGGAGTTTTTCACATAAATTTTTCCATTGTGGTACTCTTCTATTATACATCGTGCGAGACTTAAACCTAAACCCCACCCACGGGTTTTGGTAGAAAAACCGGGGTTAAATATTTGCTTATATACTTTTCGTGACATGCCTTTGCCGGTATCTTCAATATCTATATACCCTGCGCACGAATCCTTTCGTGTGGCTTGAACTAAAAAACTATACTTTATATTTCAAAAAAAAAGAGTCTATCTCTAGACTCTTCCCCTTAGTTGCGGGAGCCGGACTCGAACCGACGACCTTTGGGTTATGAGCCCAACGAGCTACCAACTGCTCCACCCCGCGATATATCTTAAATGTCTTTTGTTTCTCTAAAAAGTTGTGCAAATATATACTAATACATCACCATTGTCAACTATATGTGTGAAATTCTTTGAAAAACCTAAAAAATAAATTCTAATAGCCTGAACAAGAAACACATAAAAAAAAAGCGGAAGTTATTAGACTTCCGCTTTCCTCTGCTTAGGTACCGAAGGTGGGACTCGAACCCACACGATATTGCTATCACCGGATTTTGAGTCCGGCGTGTCTACCAATTCCACCACTTCGGCAATTTGTTTTGCAAATATACTATTCTTCGTTAAATCTGCAAGCACATTTTTTTATAAACTGAAATATATATAATCATTAAATGTATTTCTATAAATTCCTTTCAAATCGAAAAACACTAATGGTTTTTGCGAAATGCCTTCAAAATACGAAAGAGGCAAATCACAGAATTCATTATGTCGTACCGCCAATACCATCGCATCATATTTACCATGAGGTTCGCGCAACAAATCATGATTATAGTTCTTTTTAACATCAATTTTAGAAGCATGCGGATCTACAACATCTACTTCAATGCCATATGATTTCAATTCATTAACCGTGTCAAATATTTTTGAATTTCGTATATCGCTCACATTTTCTTTAAAAGTTGCACCCAAAATAAGTACCCGAGCGTATTTTAAAACTTTCCCGGCATTATTTATTTCTTTAATTATTTTTTTTGCCAAATATATTGGCATGTCATCATTAATAGCTCGACCGGAAGCTATTATTTGTGCATGATGTTTTAATTGTTGTGCTTTATAGGTTAAATAATACGGATCTACGCCTATGCAATGACCCCCGACCAGACCGGGTGTAACATTATAAAAATTCCACTTTGTTGCAGCAGCTTCGAGTACTTCGAATGTATTAATACCGATTTTATTAAACAGCATAGATAATTCATTCATTAGGGCAATATTCACGTCTCGCTGAGTATTTTCTATAATTTTTGCTGCTTCTGCAACTTTTATTGAACTTGCTTTATGAATTCCTGCCCGAACAATTGAACCATATAAATCTGCAATATTTGTGAGTGCTTCATCATCGTTACCCGATACAATT
Organism: uncultured Bacteroidales bacterium; assembly: GCA_964558075.1. Taxonomy (GTDB): domain Bacteria; phylum Bacteroidota; class Bacteroidia; order Bacteroidales; family UBA1715; genus JAQICB01. The sequence goes on along the minus strand of CAZLCY010000017.1, from coordinate 2,485 downwards.
TTTAAAATATTGGGTAAGGTTCTCACTTTATCTCCCGGATTTATTCGTTCAGGAGAATAACCAACCTTAAAATCTTTCCCCATTTTCAAGCCCGAAAGCTCCTCAATTATTGGCACACAATCCTCTTCGGTTGCTCCGGGATAAACGGTAGATTCATAAATAACATAATTACCTTTCTTAAAAGCATTACCAACCGTTCTTGTGGCGGACAATAAAGGTGTTAAATCCGGGATATTATGCTCGTCTATGGGCGTAGGGACGGTTACAATAAACACCTCAACATCTTGTAAATCTTCGGGGTCAGACGTAAAAACGATGTCGGTATGTAAAAAGTCTTCTGAATCAAGCTCCTCACTCGGGTCAATTGATTGATGCATTAATTCTATTCGGGATTGATTGATATCAAACCCAATTACTGAATATTTTTTTGCAAACTCTAATGCTAATGGTAAACCAACGTACCCTAAACCTAAAACTGCGATTTTTTTCTCTTTGTTCTGAATACTCTCAATCATAATAAATATAAGCTCTCATGTTAAAATAAAGCACAAATATATAATTTTAGATTATTAAAAATCAGGATATAGTAAATATTTTTTTCGTTTTTCACAAAAACGTTCTATATCTTTTTGCCATATTTTTCGCATTTCTTCTTGTGATAGATTTTGTTCAAGAGCATGTCGAATATTACGTGTTCCCGATAATTTATAAAAAAACGGCGTGAAAAAGGCATCTTTTTCCGAATAGTGTGTATACGCTTCAATGAGAATATCTAATAATAAGCCCTGTGAACCTATAGAGTCGGTGTGGTACGAACGGAAATCTATGCCATAGCAGGTTTCACCTTCGTATCGTGGATGCTCACTGGCACCGGGAATTGAACGGGGAACAAATGAAAAGATACGTTTATTATATGCCGGTGCTCCAATAACTTCGAAAGGAAAATCAGTGCCTCGTCCACAACTCATTGCAGTGCCTTCGAAAAGGCATAAGGTGGGATATAAGTATATTGATTGCATTGTTGGCAAATTGGGAGATGGAGCAACAGGCAGTATGTATCGCTGACTATGCGAGTATCCTTCACAGGGAATAATCGCAAGTGAGCATGATACTTTATTTTTCAACCATCCTTCAGCATTAATCATACGAGCATACTCTCCAATTGTCATTCCATGTACTATAGGTACAGGATGCATGCCGACAAATGACGTAAATTCGGGCTCTAACACAGGACCTGCAACATAAAAACCGTTCGGATTCGGTCGGTCAAGAATCAAACAAGGAATATTTTGTTCTGCACAGGCCTCCATTACATAATGGAGGGTAGAGATATACGTGTAAAAGCGTGCTCCTACATCTTGAATGTCAAATATCACAATATCAATACCATTCATATCCTTTTTGGTCGGTTTTTTATGATTGCCGTATAAGGATATAATCGGCAGTTGAGTAATGCTATCAATTTCATTATCAACAAGTGCTCCGGCACTGTTGTTGCCGCGAAACCCATGTTCGGGAGAAAATATTTTTTGCACCGAAACTCCTAATGAAAGTAGTGTGTCAACAAGATGTACCCCATCTACAATTGAAGTTTGGTTAGCAACAATAGCAACATTTTTTTGCGTAATCATTGGAACATATTGCTCTGTACATTCCGCACCAACACGTCCGGTAAATTGCACTTGTGCTTGCAAAGAAACTGAAAGTAAAAAAGCGAAAAAAAAGTTTGTTAGCATAAAAAATGTATATTTGTGCATATGAACGTAGAATTATATATAGCGAAAAAAATTTTACCCGATAAAAGTAATGCAAATATTTCAAAACCCATTGTAAGAATTGCAAAAATTGCCATTGCACTCGGTCTTGCGGTTATGATTATTGCCATTTCTATTATTATTGGTTTCAAATCAACTATTTCTGAAAAAATGTTTGGTTTTTCATCGCATATACAAATAGTAAATTTCGATGCAAACAATTCATTCGAGACTATACCTATACATCAAGATTCTGTTTTGTTTTCGAAATTGCAATCACAACAATACATAGACCATGTACATTATTTTGCAACAAAACCGGCAATTATAAAAGGCAAAAAATCAGTCAAAGGAATTGTGGTAAAAGGCGTTGACTCTCTCTACAATTGGGATTTTTTCAAACAACACATCATTGCAGGAACTTCAATACAAATAAGCGACACAATTACCAATCAGGTATTATTATCAAAAACAACCGCACAACTATTACAAGTAGATGTTAGTGATTCATTTATTACGACCTTCGTTCCCAACAAAAAAGGAAAGCGACCGAGGAAACGACAATTTGAGGTTGCCGGCATTTTTGAAACAAATATGCAAGAAATTGACGAACGATACATTATCGCCGACATGCGACACATTCAATCACTTAATTACTGGAATTCGCAACAAGTAAGTGGTTATGAAGTGTTTCTAAAATCACACGAAACAATAGAAAAAAACAAAGAACA
>CAZLCY010000016.1:16825-21842 GCA_964558075.1 uncultured Bacteroidales bacterium | reverse complement strand
GATATACGATTTCTTTTTTTTCGAATGAAGTATATTCAAAATATGAGATTTGAGTATCATACAAATATTAATGATGTTTCAGATGAAATAATAAACAATTCTGCAAAAGGTAATTATGTGCAAAGAGGAAAAGAAGAATTAGATTGGATTTTGAAATATCCATGGTTAATTGAAGGAGCAACCGCAGATTGTAATAGTATTACAATACCGTATGTGTATAGTGATAAAACAGCTCTCGATAAAGTTGCGAAATTTCTTATATACAAAATGATAGAGCTGAAAATAAATATGATAACAACATTTGATGATGATTTAGCCGATGCTCTTAAAAAGAATCGAAAATATTTTCTGTTTACCAAACAAATAAAAAAGCCATATCTAATTTCAAAAAAGGTTGACATACAAAGTCTATCTTTTCAAGATGGAGACGGGGATTGTGTGTTTTATTAATGGTAAATTCAGTTGAATCAATGTATGAATTTTTTCCAAAATCTATCGCATTATGTTTCATAAAACAATCAGTTTCTCCGAGCGTCTTTCCTATAAAGTTTCAATAAACTTTCGTATTTATTAAAAAATTACCCGTATCTTGCGGCAATTATTAATCATCCATTCTGTGGATACATAAATTATAACAGTATCTTATATCCTGCTTTTCATTATACATTCATTGTATATTCCCTTTCTTTTCATTGTTTGTATAGTTTTTTTTATACAAAATCCTGTAAAGGCACCATATAAAAGACTTTTTTAGAAATTACCCAATTATGTTATTTGAATCATTACCCCTTATTAAGCCTATAGCAAAATCGTTGCACGAAGAAGGCTATGTTAATCCCACACCTATTCAGGCAGAAGCAATTCCGATAATTTTGGAAGGATCTGATATTTTAGGATGTGCTCAAACCGGAACGGGCAAAACAGCTGCTTTTGCTATTCCAATTATTCAGCTTCTTGCTCAACGACCGCAAGAACAAAAAAAGAAATCTATTCGTAGTCTTATTCTTACACCCACTCGGGAGTTGGCAATACAGATAGATGAGAGTTTTAAAACCTATGGAAAGTATACGCATATTGAGTCTACCGTTATTTTTGGTGGCGTAAATCAGCTTTCGCAAACAAAACGATTGCGTGCAGGTGTAGATGTTTTAATTGCGACGCCCGGACGATTGCTCGATTTAATACAGCAAGGTTTTATTTCTCTGCGTGAGGTAGAATTTTTTGTTTTGGACGAGGCCGACCGTATGTTAGATATGGGCTTTATTCATGATATTAAAAAATTATTGCCATTGCTTCCGAAAAAGAGACAATCGCTGTTTTTTTCTGCAACTATGCCCCCGGCAATTGTGAAACTTGCCAATACAATTCTCAATAAACCGAAACAAGTTTCGGTAACGCCGGTTTCGTCTACTGTTGAGATTATTGATCAGTATATTTATTTTGTTGATAAAGGAAATAAAAATGCACTGTTATTAGATGTTTTGCAAAAAAATGACATGGGCAGTGTCCTTGTTTTTACCCGAACAAAGCACGGTGCCGATAAGGTTGTGAAGTATTTGACTAAAAATAATATTACCGCACTTGCAATTCATGGAAATAAATCTCAAAATGCCAGACAAAAGGCATTGCAAAATTTTAAAGATCAAACAACTCAGGTGCTTGTTGCTACCGATATAGCTGCTCGTGGTATTGATGTCGATAATTTAGGATATGTTATTAATTATGAAATTTCGAATGTTGCGGAAACATACGTTCATAGAATTGGCAGAACAGGTAGAGCCGGTGGTGTTGGAACTGCTCTTTCTTTTTGTGATGCAGAAGAAAAAGCATATGTGCGTGATATTGAAAAACTTATTGCGAAAAAAATACCGGTGGTTACCGAACATCCATTTCCGCTTATGATTCATAATCCTGAAAAAAAGGAGCCGCAACAAGGTTTTAAAAAATCGCGAAATTCGTCGTATTCAAAACCGGGAACATCTTCAAATCGTAAAAACGATACAAAAAAACCGTATCGGAAAAGGTATTAATTTTTGGTAGATATGTGGTATAGGTAAAGAAAAATCATGAATTTTCTCGCAAATGATAACCATTTATCTTTCACTCACTTACACCCCTTATACATCTTCAAAGCCCGTTCTCTCGCAAATGTATGCTCGACCATAGGTTTCGGGTATGCATCGCTACCATATTCCGGAATGTAGCGGCGGATATATATTTCGTCCGGGTCAAATTTTTGTTGTTGGGTATAGGGATTAAATATTCTGAAGTACGGAACGGCGTCGCAACCCGTTGATGCTGCCCATTGCCAGTTTCCGTTGTTTGATGCTAATTCATAATCGAGTAATTTTTCTGCAAAATATGCTTCGCCCCACCGCCAGTCTATGCACAGATGTTTGCATAAAAAGGAGGCGGTTATCATGCGAACTCTGTTGTGCATCCAACCTGTTTTGTTTAATTCTCGCATGCCGGCATCTACTATCGGATAGCCGGTTTGTCCGGTGCACCAACGTTCAAATTCTTCTTCATTGTTACGCCAGTCCAATTCATTATATTTTGTTTTAAAACAAGATTGTGCAACAAGCGGAAATGTGTCTAATATGCCCGAAAAAAAATCCCGCCATATAAGTTCTTGTAACCATACCGCATTGTGCGCGTGTGCATATGCAGCAGCTTCGCGAATGCTGAGTGTTCCAAACCGAAGATGAAAGCCAATTTTACTTGTTCCTTCTATTGCCGGAAAATCACGATTTTCATCATAATTTTGTATTATTTCTTTGGGAAAGGAGTATGGTACATAGTGTTCTCCTGTTTTCTGGAAGCCAATATCTTGCAGGCTTGGGGTGTTCTGCGGACTTATATGTATAAGATTGTGTAATAATGTGCTGCTGTCGAAATGCTCTTGTTCGCTTTTTTCATATGCACGTTTCCATGTGCGGGAATAGGGAGTGTAGACCGTGTAAGGCTTTTCTTGTTGGCTGAGTATTTCGTCAGATTCAAAAATTACGTGGTCTTTGTACGAGTGAAATGCAATGTGATGATGTGCACATAATTGTGCAATTTTTTCATCACGCTCTTTTGCGTATGGTTCGTAATCTTTATTTGAGTAGACCGCAGAAATTGAATATTCAGTAAATATTTTTTTAAAAACGTCTTCGGGCTTTCCATATTCAATTCTTATTGACGAAGAATACGCTTTTAGTTTTCTTTGTAATTGTGTTATAATTTGAAATAGTAAATCAATGCGACGGTCTTTTTTGTCGGGAAGTTGTGTGAGAATATCGCGGTCGAAAATGAAAATCGGCAAAACTTTTTTTCCGGACGAAAGGGCTTTACATAAACCCGTATTATCGTGTAATCGTAAATCTCTGCGAAACCAAAATAATGCAATTTGTTGTGACATTTCTTAAAATTAAAGTACTTTTACTTGTTCAAATTTTACGTATTGTGCACATGAAAAAAATAATTACATCAATCATTTTTATTCTCGTTATAAACTTGTTGCACCTTCGTTTGTATGCACAAAATACTGAGCAAGATACAATAAAAAAACGAGATATTCATACTTCTTTAACTGCCGGATATATTATTGGAGCACAAATATATAATGATAATTTTTTGTATAATCCGGGACAAATTTATTCTTTAGAATCGTACATTCCTCTTTCGTCTGATTTGAATATTGGGGGCGGATTAAGTTTTTTGCGTATGCAAAACGAACGCTTTATTCCGGTATATATCGATTTAATCAGTTATCGTGACAAGAAAAAGAATTCAAATTTTATTCATGCAAAATGCGGATATGCTTATGGCTGGAATACATCTGTTGCCCCTATGGAAAATTATGAATTTAACGGAGGTGTTTTTTTAAGTTTGGGTACCGGAAAAAAAATTAATATTAATAAAGCGTGCTCGCTTTTTATCGAATGGGCATATATGCATCAATTTGCACAAATGTCGTATACTGTATATGGTTCACAGAATTATAGTGAAACTATTAATTATGACATGTTTATGATTTCAGCGTCAGTATTATTGCATTAATTATGAAACAGTTCTGTGTTATTTTTTGTATGCTTATACATACTGCTTTATGTTCACAACAAATTGTGATTAACGAAGTAATGTATTCGAATAAACACACATTACACGATTCTTTTGAAGAAACTCCTGACTGGATAGAATTGTATAATACGGGCGATTTTCCGGTTAATTTGAAAAATTGGCAAATTACCGATAATTCTGAAAAAGATTCTTATTGGGTATTTCCTGAAATGTATATTCAGGCACATTCATATTTGATTGTGTTTGCTTCGGGAAAGAACCAAAAAGATACAGCGGAATTGCATACAGACTTTAAACTTTCTCAGATGAACGAAGATGTTTATTTGTATACGCCGCAAGGTATATGTGCAGACTCTGTTGATGCACAATGTGTGCCGCATGATTTGTCGATTGGTTATGTGTCCGATGGTGTTGGGAATAAGGTCGTTTTGGAACCATCACCGGCTGTGTCTAATAATACTTCTGCGGTAATTGATACAATCGATTTTGCACCGTCTGAAATACATTTTTCACACAATTCGGGTATTTATTCTTCAGAAATTATGATGAAAATGATTGCATCAAATCCTGATGCTGTAATCTATTATTCTCTTGACGGTTCCGAGCCGGATGAAGAAGATGCAAAATATTCATTTCCTGTATCTCTTCACAATCGAGTTTTTGAGGACGTACGGTATGCAGACATTAAAACTTCAGGTAAGTGGCACAAACCCCGAGGTAATATTTATAAAGGCACAAGTTTCCGTGCTGTAGCATATAAATCCGGCTGTCCTGCAAGTCCGATATATAGTAAAACTTTTTTTGTGGATTCATTATTTCATTCACGATATGCTGTTCCGGTTGTCTCTATAATTACTGACCCCGATAATTTATTTGATAAAGATGAAGGGATTTATGTGCAGGGAAATCATGGAAATTATTCTCAACGTGGTAAAAAATGGGAGCGTGAAGC
>CAZLCY010000016.1:0-16815 GCA_964558075.1 uncultured Bacteroidales bacterium | reverse complement strand
GATGTGAATGGGAATCTTGTGCTAAATCAAAATGTCGGCTTGCGTATTCATGGAGGAGCTTCGCGTGCCGCACCACAAAAAAGCCTTCGCTTATATGCTCGTGAAGAATACGGCGACTCCCTGTTGTCGTATCCATTTTTTTCTCAAAAACCTGAATTGCAAGAATTTGAAACAGTTATTTTGCGTTCCGCCCGCGATTGGTCGTATGTCTTGTTTAAAGATGAATTATGTCAATCTCTCGTGGAAGATATGAATATTGATAATATGGCTACCGAGCCGGTAGTTGTATTTGTTAACGGAGAATATTGGGGAATACATAGTTTTCATGAACGACAAGACAAACAGTATATTAAAAATCATCATTTTCCTGCAAAAGAGCATTTTGATATAATTGCCTATGAGGCTGGCTTTGGTTTAGAAGTCGATGAAGGAACGTTTGATAATTATTCAGCATTGCTTGAGTATCTCGAAACACATGATGTGAGCGATAATGACGTGTTTGAAGAGGTTTCGCAGATGATTGATATTGATAATTGTATAGATTTTTTTATTGCTCAAATGTATTTTGCAAATTCTGACTTTCCGAAAAAAAATCTTAAAATGTGGAGACCTTCTAATCCCGATTCGGCACAATGGCGATATTTCTTTTTTGATTGCGATGGTTGTATGATTCGGGTTAATTATAATCATTTAGATGAATACAATAATACCTTTGAAGATATTCAACAATTTCCGTCTTTTTCAATGGTGGTTTTGAGAAATTTAATGAAAAATAAACGGTTTCGGCAGATGTTTGCTACTCGATTTTATTATCATTTGAATACAACATTTACTCCCGAAACAGTATTGGAAAAGATAGAAGAATACGAAAAAATATATACACCTTTGGCAGCGGAACATACTTTACGGTGGAGATTGCCCGAAGATGTCACTAAATGGGAACATAATGTGACTATGTTGAAGCAATTTGCAGTGCAACGACCTGCGGTGATTCATCAAGAAATAATTGCAAATTTTGGAGTTCCATTTTTTGTGTATCCAAACCCTATTGTCCAAGGGAGCAGCTGTGAAATTGATTTGTATTCGGAAAATGTCGATTGTGAAGCACTTAGTTTGAATATTGTAAACATAAATGGAAATTCCGTATATTCTCTCAAAACGAATACCTGTGAGTTGAGTTCTCAGGAAATAAAAATTAATTGGAATCCCGGAATTTATTTTGTGCAATGGAGGTATCAGAATGTTCAATTTATAACCAAACTTATTGTGCAGTAATGAAAAATGGATGGCATATATGTATTCTTTTTTTCTGTCTGCTATGTTTTGCTTTCAGAGGATATTCGCAAGAATTTGTTTTAGCTGCCGAAAAAAAATATTCGCTCAGCAAGAAAATAGAATGTGCAATAGAACCAAAAATATATCTCTATTCATCACCATTTTTTTCGTTCAATAAAATGCGCATGTATGGAACGATAGATTTTTCGGTAAACAAATGGCTTTCCGTAGAATCAGGTGTTAGAGTATCTTCCCGTACTCGTGTTATTGATGAAGATTTTGTTTTTGAAACGGATAATAAACCGCGTATTCATTTTCATTTTTCTGCCGAATTGATTGATAATAAAATAATTGAATTATCGTATCGCTATCGCTTTCAAACTAAAATAGAACCAAATGATTATGAATATATTCATAGAAATAGAATAAAACTCGAACAAACCGATTATACTGATGTGAAACCGTACTTTTCACTTGAGGTTTTCACTACCGATGGTATGCACACGTTTGTGAAAGGTGAATGTAAATTAGGTATCGAACACGACATATTTAAAAAGACTGAGATGAAAGAGTTTCTGGCTATAGAAACGGAGATAAAAGGAGGTGTGCCGCGTATGGCATTTCAAGTAGGTATTGCTTTGCAGTTTGATTAGTTTTCAGGAAAATCTAATCTGAGAATTTTTTTGATGGTAGGAGATGGTTTTATATTCGGCTTATAAACAATGCGTGTATGTCGATTGTAATCGCAGACAGAAGCAGGGTGTTTAAAAAAAAGTTAAAAAAACTCAGCTCTAATCATTTTCATTACAAAAAGAAATAGTATTTTTTGCAAGCTTTATGAGGTTATAATCTGATAAATAATTATGAGTACAGAAGACGAAATCCCGGAGGAATCACAAGATTCAGAGATTCAGAATATTAAATATATTACCAGTCATTTTCAGGATTGGTTTTTAGATTATGCGTCATATGTAATTATGGAACGTGCAGTTCCGTATATTAATGATGGTCTAAAACCGGTGCAACGTCGTATTTTGCACTCAATGAAGCGAATGGATGACGGACGCTTTAATAAGGTGGCCAATATTATTGGTCATACTATGCAGTTCCATCCTCACGGTGATGCCTCAATTGGCGATGCTTTGGTTGGTTTGGGGCAAAAAAATCTCTTGGTGGAAACACAAGGAAACTGGGGTAATACTCTTACCGGTGACAGTGCTGCGGCAGCTCGGTATATTGAAGCTCGTCTCTCGAAATTTGCTAATGATGTTGTGTTTAATCCGAAAACAACAATCTGGAAAAATTCATATGACGGACGAAATAAGGAACCAATAACTTTGCCGGTAAAATTTCCGCTTCTTTTGGCTCAAGGTGTTGAAGGTATTGCGGTCGGCATGGCGAGTAAAATTTTGCCGCATAATTTTATTGAACTAATTGATGCGTGTATAAAACACCTAAAAGGACAATCATTTGAATTATACCCCGATTTCCCAACAGGTGGTTATATTGATGTGTCGAAATATAATGATGGTATTCGCGGCGGACATGTGAAGGTGCGAGCAAAAATTTCGAAAGTCGATAATAAAACACTTGCAATAACTGAAATTCCTTTCAGTAAAACGACTTCAACAATAATTGATTCTATACTGAAAGCTAATGAAAAGGGAACAATTAAAATTAAAAAGGTTGATGATAATACTGCGGCTCAGGCAGAAATAATAATTCATTTACCTCCTAATGTTTCTCCCGATGAAACTATTGATGCATTGTATGTTTTTACCGATTGCGAAATTTCTCTGTCGGGCAATTCTACCATTATTGTCGGAAAGCAACCTGCTTTTATTGGTGTTTCCGAAATCCTACGGCATTCTGCTCAACAAACAGTTGATTTGCTTCGACAAGAATTGAACATTCGTATGAGTGAACTTCAGGAGGAGTGGATGAAGTTTTCGCTCGAAAAAATATTTATTGAAAAGGAAATTTACGAGAAAATTAAACCTTGTAAAACAGAAGAGGAAATTATTTCTACTATTCTGAAAGGTTTACAGCCCTACGTGAAAGGGTTTTGGCGTGAGGTAACCAATGACGATTGCACAAAACTTTCAAATATTCCTATTAAGCGTATTTCTAAGTTTAGCTCTTCTAAAACTGAGGACTATATTAAAGGTATAGAAGGTGAAATGGAGGAGGTGAAAAATCATCTTAATCATATTATTGATTATACCATAAATTATTATAATCAAATTAAGAAAAAATATGGTGCGGGTAAGGAACGGAAAACCGAAATACGTAATTTCGAGCAAATTGAGGCAACACAGGTCGTTATTGCCAACACCAAATTATATGCGAATTATAAAGACGGCTTTGTTGGTACAGCATTGAAAAAAGATGAGTTTGTGTGTGAATGTTCCGATATTGACGACCTTATTGTTTTTATGCAAGATGGCACATATAAGGTCGCCAAAATTGCAGATAAGGCTTTCTTTGGTAAAAATATTATTCATGTCGGTGTATTCAGACGGGGTGACGATCGTACGGTATACAATGCGGCATATCGTGACGGGAAAACGGGTATAACATACATAAAACGTTTTGCGGTAACAAGTGTGACTCGCGAAAAAATGTATGATTTGACAAAGGCTACGCCTAATTCGAAAGTTCTTTATTTTAGTGCTAACCCAAATGGTGAAGCTGAAATCGTGAAGGTATATCTGAAGCCGCTGCCGCGTTTGCGAAAAACTATTTTTGAAGTTGATTTTAGTACACAGACAATTAAGGGCAGAAGTTCGCAAGGTGTTATTCTTACCAAACATCCGGTTGTGAAAATTGTGAAAATAGAAGAAGGTGTGTCTACTCTCGGCGGAAGAAATATATATTATAACCCTGAAACAAAACGTCTTAATGATAGTGAATATGGAGACTATTTGGGCGAATTTAAAGGTTCCGATAAAATATTGGTTATCTCAAATGAGGGCTCTTATGGGTTTACAACTTTCGATTTGACAAATCATTTTGAAATGGATATTAATCGAATTGAGAAGTTTGTGCCGGGGAAAATCTGGAGTGCTGTGTTTTATGATGCAGAGCAGAAGTATTATTATCTCAAACGCTTTGAAGCTGAGGAAACAAGTAAGTTTATTCGTTTTATTGGTGATCATGCTGATTCTAAATTAATTGGTATTTCTGACGATGCGTATCCACAAATTGAAATACAATTTGGCGGTAAACATGCCGATCGTGAAAATGAAGTTATTGATGTGGAGGATTTTATTGCGGTGAAAGGTGTGAAAGCTCGCGGAAAACGTATAACAACCTACACGGTTAAAAAAATATCCTTTATTGAGCCTCTCGAAAAAGAACCAATAACACCCGAGAATCCGGTGAATGACGGTAGTGGCGATGATACTGATAGTGCATCTCATAAACCTGACAATCAAGAAGATAAAAAAAATAAAGAGCCTAAAAACGATACAAGCAAACAGTCAGGATCTCCGAATCAAATGAGTTTATTTTAACTTTTTTACATATTTTGCTGTGTTTTTCTGTTGATTATTAAAAGATTATATTATACATTTGCTTCAATAATTGTAAAAACTAAAATTATACAAAGATGAAAAATACAACAAAATTTGTGGCAATGCTTGCTCTGATTGCTGCGTCTATGCCTTCATTTGCACAAGAGGCATCTTTAACAGAGTCTGCTGAACCAAAAAAACAGTCTGAATCGTTTGATATGGGAATGGATATAATGAGTAGTTATGTCTGGCGTGGTTTAAAAGCCGGTACCGGTGCTGCTATACAACCGTATGTAGAATATACGTCAAACAACTTTACTCTTGGTGCGTGGAATAACACGAGTACCGGTTCTGATGAAGCTTTTGAAATAAATTTATATACTTCATATGCATTTCCGTTTGGTGTTACTGTCGGGTTAACCGATTATTTTGGTCAAGGAAATGTATTTGGTCACAGTTTTGATAATTTAGGTGAAATTCATGCTCTTGAGCCATTTATTGAATATGAATATTATGATTTGAAATTCTTTGGTGGTTTAATGTTTTTCCAAAATGAACTTGGTGAAAGTACGCAAGATTTTTACGGAGAAGTTTCGTATGCTTTTGATTTGTTCGATTTCGCAATTGGTGCAGGTGACGGACAATATGTAACGAGTCCTGAGTGGGGAACTGTTGGTGAATTCGCAATTTGTAATATTACACTTTCAAAAGAAAAAACAATTAAAGTAACCGATTCTTTCTCAATTCCTATGAAAGGTGCAATTACATTGAATCCTCATAACGAACGATTCTATGCATATGTAGGTATTTCTTTATAATACGTATACAATGAGTAAATTTTTATTTACATATACAAATTTTTACTACTTTTGGTTCTGTAAACAAAAGTGAGGCTTGTATGTGTAAATTTACGTAAAATACATAAAATATATAAAGCCTCGGAGTACCGGGGCTTTTTTTTTGGAGATTAATAAACAAAAATAATTATGGCAAATAATGTGGCAATACAAGGGATAAAAGGTGCTTTTCACGAAATAGCAGCTCAGGATTATTTTGGAAAAGATGTCTCGTGTCTTTATTGTGATACATTTAAGGATGTGTTTCGTGCGGTGCAAACAAATAAAACTGAATATGGTATTGTTGCAATTGAAAACACCGTTGCGGGGAGTTTAATGCAAAACTATAATCTTTTAAAAGAGTCAAAAACAAAGATAATCGGAGAATTAAGCATTCATATTACGCAAAATTTAATGGTTTTGCCGGGCACGAAAATGTCTGATATTACTGAAGTGTATTCGCACCCAATTGCAATTGCTCAATCGAAAGAATTTTTTGATAAGAAATCAAACATGAAACTTATTGAGTGGTCTGATACGGCTTCGAGTGCTAAAAAAATTGCAGATGAAAAATTGACTCATGCTGCTGCAATTGCCAGTGAATATGCAGCAAAATTATATGGTTTGGAAATTTTGGCTCGTGAAATAGAAACACATAAAAAGAATTATACACGGTTTATGATAATTTCGAAACAGTGTAAAAAAGAGAATTCAAATAATAAAACATCTCTTTGTTTCGAAACCGGTCATCAACCGGGTTCATTGGCTGATGTTTTGCAGGTTTTTAAAAATAACTCAATGAATTTAACGAAAATACAGTCTTTACCTATCTTGGGACACCCGTATTTGTACTCGTTTTATGTTGATATTGAGTGGCGTGAGAGAGAAAAATACGATAAAGCATTGATGGAAGTATTGCAAATAGTATCGAATCTTTCGGTGCTGGGAGAATACAAGCGTGATGAAAAATTTAATCATGAAATTTTAAATTAGGTAATATGAATATAACTATCATAGGAACTGGTCTTATAGGAGGCTCCATGGCAATGGGAGTTCGCGGATTTCAGACACATATTGTTGGTGTCGATAAAAATCCTGCGAATACACTCAAAGCATTGGAGCTGGGAATAGTTGATGAGGTTGCGGAACTTGATGATGCTATTACACGCTGCGATTTGTGTGTGCTGGCTATTCCCGTTGATGGTGCTCGGCAGATAATTTCTCGTATATTAGACGGTATCCCCGAACAATCTGTTGTAATTGATGTGGGTTCTACCAAAGCAGGCATATGCAAGGTTGTGGAAAATCATCCGAAACGGGGAAATTTTGTGGCGTCGCACCCAATGGCAGGTACAGAAAATTCAGGTCCCGAAGCCGCATTTGCCGATTTGTTTAAGAGAAAAAAGACAATCATTTGTGAGGCGGAGTTAAGTAGTGATTTTGCACTGAAACAAGCACAAACATTATATTCTATTCTTGGTATGAATATTTTATATATGTCGCCCGAAGAGCACGATAAGCATATAGCGTATGTGTCTCATCTGACGCATGTTATTGCCTATGCTTTGAGTCTTACCGTGCAGGAAATTGAAAAGGATGAAAAGGCTATTTTCGAAATGGCGGGCAGTGGATTTGATTCGACGGTGCGAATTGCTAAAAGTTCGACTGATATGTGGACACCGATTTTTCAACAAAATGCAGATTTTCTTACCGATTCTATCGATAAGTATATCGATGTTTTACAGAGATTTAAGCAGGTGATTGCAGATAAAAATCATGATGCCCTCTATGATTTAATCAAAGAGGCAAATAAAATACGTGCAGTGTTAGATAAATAATGTTAATAGTAATAATGTAAAAATAATTATGGAAGTACAATTAGAAATTGAACCAATTGAAAGTTGGGGTGTTAACCCGGAAAGACCACTTATAATATCCGGACCGTGCAGTGCAGAAACGGAGGAGCAAATGCTTACAACGGCTCATGCTTTAAAAGAACATGGTGTGCAGATTTTTAGAGCCGGTATCTGGAAACCGCGAACCCGACCAAATACATTTGAGGGTGTTGGTTCTGTTGGATTAAAATGGTTGCAAAAGGTGAAAAAAGAAACCGGTATGCTTACGTCTACCGAAGTGGCAAATGTGAAGCATGTATATGAGGCTCTTAAAATGGGTGTCGATATTTTATGGATAGGTGCTCGTACTTCTGCAAACCCTTTTGCGGTACAAGAAATAGCGGATGCTTTGCAAGGTGTTGATATCCCTGTTTTAGTGAAAAACCCGGTTAATCCCGATTTGGAATTATGGATTGGTGCTATCGAACGTATCGCCGGTGCCGGTATTACTAAATTAGGAGCAATTCATCGCGGTTTCTCAACTTCGGAAAAATCTAAATATAGAAATTTACCGCAATGGCAAGTTGCTATTGAGTTGCGAAGTCGAATGAAAAATTTACCGTTAATTTGTGATCCAAGTCATATTGCCGGAAAATCTGAATTGGTATTTGAGTTGTCTCAAAAGGCCCTGGACTTAGGGCAAGATGGTCTTATTATCGAATCGCACCCGAATCCAATAGTTGCTCTTAGTGACGGTCGCCAACAATTAACGCCTACTGAAGTAGGAGATTTAATGAAAAAATTGGCGGTGCGTCCCGAAACTACCAATGATGAAGCTTTTGCAAAATCACTCGATGAACTGCGTTCACAAATTGATTTACTTGATGATGAAATGCTCGAAATTATTGAAAAACGTATGTATGTCGTAAAAGAAATCGGAAAGCATAAAAAAGCAAATAATATTCGTATTTTGCAAACAACTCGGTGGGAACATATTATTGAATCTGCTCAGGAAAAAGGTAGCTCTAAAGGTCTGAGTGATGAGTTTATAGAGAAGTTATTTAAAGCAGTACATCAGGAATCAATTAATATTCAAACGGAAATATTAAATTCATAATGGAAAAACTCGAAATTTCTAGTTCTATTGGTAATTCTACTATTCTCGCAGGTGAATCTTTGCAAAATGTTGCTCAGTACATGCCTACAAAGAAAACGGCAATTATTACCGATACTCATGTGTTTGAATTGTATGGTGATTCGTTCCCTCGGGCTGAGGTTGTTATTCAGTTAGAACCGGGGGAGTCGCATAAAACGATGGAGTCTCTTACGCTTATTTTCGACGAATTGGTTGCTCATGAGTTCGATCGTTCTTCGTTTATTCTCGCTATTGGTGGCGGTATTGTGTGTGATGTTGCGGGTTTTGCGGCTTCAATTTTTATGCGTGGTATAGAATTCGGATTTGTGTCGTCAACTTTGTTAAGTCAGGTTGATGCAAGTGTGGGTGGAAAAAATGGCGTAAATTTTAGAGGGTACAAAAATATGATTGGAAATTTTAATCTTCCTTCTTTTGTTATCTGTGATTCGCATATGTTGAAAACCTTACCCAACGAGGAAATTTTGTGTGGAATGGGCGAGGTAATTAAACATGGTCTTATTGCTTCACTTCCGTTATTTGAATATATTGAGCAAAATACTGATAAAATTCATACTGATTATCCGGAGATTTTTACCCGTTTTGTGTATGATTCTATTGTTATAAAATCAAATGTGGTAAATGCCGATGCACGTGAACAGGGGGAACGAAGAAAATTAAACTTTGGTCACACCTTTGGTCATGCCTTCGAAAAAATTCAAAAAATCCCCCATGGTATGGCTGTTGGTCTCGGTATGGTAATAGCTGCAAAAATATCTGTTCGTCGTGGTTTGTTGACGCAGGAATCTTTCGAAAGAATTATTCAATTATTAAAGAATATCGGAATGCCGACGGAAATAAATTTATCGCCCGAAGAGTTGTTTTCAGCTCTTAAACACGATAAAAAACGTGAAGGCGGTGATATTCATTTTGTATTACTTACCGGCATCGGTTCGTCTATAGTAGAAAAAATTTCATTATTAGAATTAGAAAAAATTATTTATGATTTGTATTAGTATACCCGAGAAGCATCGGGGAAAGGCAATTAGTATTGCAAATATGGCTGAAATGGCTGAAATTCGTATTGATATGGCGGGCTTTTCTGCAAAAGATGTGGCTTTTGTTTTTTCAAAATCTGAATCGAAGCTCATAGCAACCTGTCGTCCGGAGATAGTTCCTGATGAGCAACGAATAGATTTGTTGAAAACGGCTATTGAGCAGGGAGCAGCATATGTTGATATAGAAATTGATGCTTCTGATGAAGTTAAAGAGAACATAATTCCTTTTGCACAATCTCATAACTGTCAGATTATAATTTCGTATCATAACTATGAATCAACACCTTCTATAGATGAACTTGAAGCTTTAATTAAACAAGGATTTGAAGAAAAAGCTGATATTGTTAAAATTGCGACGACAGCTCAAACAATGCAGGATAGTGCTCGCTTGTTGAGTTTGTATCAAACTGAAAGACCACTTGTAGCCCTTGCTATGGGTGAGTTGGGGAAAATTACTCGTGTTGCTAATATTGCGCTTGGCAGTCCTTTTACCTTTGCGTGTTTATCTGCCGAAAGTATTACTGCTCCCGGGCAACTGACGGTAGATGAAATGAAACCTTTTTTGAAAATATAATAGAATTGTATGACGGTGTCTCAAACCAAATTATTTGCCGTAACCGGTCGTCCGGTTATTCATAGTAAAAGTCCCGGAATGTTTCGCTCTGTTTTTGCTCATGAACGTATAGATGCTGCTTATTTCAGGCTTGCCGCAAAAAATGCAAAACAAGCGGTCTTTATGTATAAGCATATGGGGCTTTCGGGAATGAACGTTACTGCACCCTATAAAGAGGATATGCTCCGGTTGGTAGATGTTATTCATGATGAAGCAAAAATTATTGGTAGTATTAATACAATTGTTACCCAAGATGGTAAACTGCATGGGTATAATACTGATTATTTTGGTGTAAGCCAGAGTTTTAAAGATGCGGGAATATCTGTTGAAGGAAAAAAATGTGTGGTAATTGGTGCCGGCGGTGCGGGAAAAGCTGCGGCATATGGTTTAAAAAAAGATGGTGCGAAACTGACGATTGTAAATCGAACAATTGGAAAGGCTCGTAGTCTTGCTCAAAAATTGGCGTGTGAGTATGATTCAATTGAAAATCTGAGTAGCATTTTGCATACTCACAATATTGTCGTTTCTGCTCTTAGTCAGCACGTCAATCCTGTTGATGCGGAAATGGTAACAGAAAAGCATATTGTGTTTGATGCAAATTATACCGATTCACAATTGATTACGGACGCACGTGCGAAGAATTGTACAATTGTAAGTGCCGAAGATTGGTTGGTTAATCAGGCACAACTTGCATATTTTTATTTTTTGGGTTCGATGCCTGACAAACAATTATTGCGTGCCGGATTGTCTGCTCAATTGTTGGAACAAAAAAAACATACTATTGCAACTATCGGACTTATGGGTTCGGGAAAAACCAGTCACGGGAAAGTGCTTGCTCAGAAAATAGGATATGATTTTAAAGACACTGATGATGAGATTGTTGCTGCGGAACAGCAGTCAATTTCTGATATATTTGCCCAAAAGGGAGAAGCGTATTTTCGTGAATTGGAACGAACACAATTAGCTACCGGTTTTAATTCTCCGAATCCTACACTTTTGTCGTGCGGAGGCGGGATTGTAACGCATGAAGAGAATAGACAAGTCTTGAATAATAACTCATTAGTTATTTGGCTTTTTGCGACGCCACAGGCAATAATTGCTCGTACAAATATTCAAAAACGTCCGTTATTGCAGGTTGCAAATCCGGAACAAAAACTCGAAGAAATATATGCTGAACGCAAAGGAATGTATGCGGAAACTGCTGATATTGTTTTTAGCACAGAGCGAAAAATGAAAGAAAAAAACACAGATTATATTATTCAAGAATTAGAACATATAGGTTTATGCAAACAATAATACCGGGAAAGATTGCAGGAACACTTCAAGCACCGGCATCAAAAAGTATGATGCAGAGGGCTATAGCAATTGCATGTTTGGCTCAGGGAACGTCTGTTTTACATGGTTATACTCCGAGTAACGATAGTGATGCTGCATTACTTATTGCCTTTGTTTTAGGCTCTGATATCGAAACTAATGGAAAAACGGTTACAATTGAAGGTAATTTTGCTCCGCGACGGTCTACTTTAAGTTGTGGTGAAGCCGGCTTAGGTATTCGTATGTTTACCCCGATTGCTTCTTTGTGGCATGAGAAAATTTCGCTTACAGGAGAAGGATCGTTGAAAAAACGACCTATTGCAACGTTTGTTCAGCCTTTACGTGATTTAGGTGTAGAAATTAATACATATTTTGGATATGTACCTGTTGAAGTTAAGGGACCTTTGAAAGGAGGGAGTGCTAAGCTTGACGGTTCATTGAGTTCGCAAATCTTAACCGGATTGCTTATAGCAAGTCCGTTAGCTCAACATGATACAGAATTCCATGTGTCGAATTTAAAAAGCAAACCCTATGTGGATATGACCCTGCAAATTATGCAGGATTTTGGCGTAGAAGCTACTAATGAAAATTATGAAAAATTTCATGTACGGGCACAGCAATCATATGTTCCGCAAGAATATACGGTAGAAGGAGATTGGAGTGGTGCTTCATTTTTGCTCGTTGCCGGTGCATTAGGAGGCACTGTTCGGGTCGAAAATCTTCGTATTGATTCGAAACAAGCCGATATTGCCATTCTTGAAGCTCTTGCTTTAGCAGGTGCTCATATCGAAAAAGAAGAACGAGCAGTAGTCGTTTCACATAAAGAATTGCATGCATTTCAATTTGATGCGACCGAATGCCCCGATTTATTTCCACCATTGGTTGCTTTAGCAGCTCATTGTTCAGGAACTTCCGTAATAAAAGGTGTGTCTCGTTTGCAATTTAAAGAAAGCGATAGAGCTGTCGTATTGCAAACAGAATGTGCAAAATTGGGTGTTCGGATCGAAAATAAAGGAGATGAAATGTGTGTGTATGGCGGTACAGTTTCGGGCGGACGAATGCATGCTCATAATGATCACCGAATAGCAATGGCTGGTGCATGTATTGCCATCCGCTCACCACAACCGGTTGAAATAGAAAATCCGGAATGTGTCGCAAAATCATATCCTGATTTTTTTGAGGAATTTGGGAAGATTTTGGGATAAATTCATGTGTGTTTATGCTTGTCATAATTGAGAAACTATGTCACGAAATATATCATTAGAACAACGAATATTTGCAATTCAGTCTGAGGCTGAATTTACTGCTGCGGCTCTTGATGTGTTTCAGTTTCAATATCACGCCAATCCAGTGTATCGTGCCTATGTAGACATGCGTGTTGATATACCTGACCGGATTTCTCAGATAGAAGATATTCCGTTTTTACCCATTTCTTTTTTTAAATCCCACACAGTTACCTCGGGTTCCTGTGATTCTCCTTTAGTGTTTGAAAGCTCGGGTACAAGCATGACAACACCGAGTAAACACTACGTGTGCTACCCCGAAGTATATCACACCGCATCACGTACGTTTTTTGAACAACAATATGGAGATTTATCGGATTATATTGTATTAGGTTTACTTCCTTCATATTTAGAGCGAAACAACTCCTCACTTGTATATATGGTTGAGCAGTTTATACACGAATCTCGGTATGCAGAAAGTGGATTTTTCTTACGAGCAGAACAGGATTTTTTAGATATAATAGCACACAATACCGATGCGAACATTCTCTGTATTGGTGTCAGCTTTGCCCTGCTTGATGTTGCAGAAAAACATGCTATTACGCATCCCAACCTTATTGTTATGGAAACCGGTGGTATGAAAGGGCGGAAAAAAGAATTGATACGTGCCGATTTACACACACAATTACAACAAGGATTTAAAGTTCCTGCCATACATTCAGAGTATGGTATGACCGAATTACTCAGCCAGTCGTATGCACAAAAAGACGGCATATTTACACACCCGGCATGGATGAAGATTTTCGTTCGCGATATGTATGACCCATTCAGTTATCTTCCCCAACAACAATCAGGCGGAATGAATATTATTGACCTGGCAAACCTGTATTCCTGTTCATTTATTGAAACACAGGATATCGGAAAAAAACAATCCACACACACCTTCACCGTTGAAGGTCGCATAGATGCTGCCGATGTTCGCGGCTGTAGTTTGATGGTGTGAGGGGGGGAGATCATGTGCCGGAATTTTTTTTATATAAAAAAAACTATTCAGAATAATTGGAGTAGAAATATACTTACGATTTATACAAAGTTTATTAGGACACAGCAGTTCCGGAACGACCGAAATATACACACATGTTACAAACAAACAATTACTAAAAATCACAAGTCCCGGAGAATGTATTTCACTTTAGGTATATGCTATATGAACTTTTTTTGCTACTTTTGATTATGAAACATTCACAAAAAAATAGTTATTTTATTGATTTACATAAAAATACCACCTGTGTAGATAGTGGATATATTAACAAGTACTTGTGGATATTTACTAGTTGTCGCTAATGCAAAAAGAACCGCAGTGCAAAATTGAAAAATCGAAATGGAAATTAAAAATGTAACTGTACAAGACCAAGAATATTTGTGTGACATTGACTTAACCGTTGAAGATTGGAAAGGAATTCTTCAGGATGAAAACTTTGAAAAGTATATCGACACTCTGATTAAATTTTATTCTGAGCCCAATCATAAATCAACATGCAAGGCACTTGGAGACAAATACAGTGTTTCACCTCAGTCATTTAACGGAACAATAACAAATTTCGCAAAAGCAGTTCAGAAAAAGCTTAACCGCTTTGAGATAATTGGTACTGATGGGAAACCAACATATTGGATAATTCCGATGCATGGGAAACATGTAGGCGAATTTTTTGAATGGACAATACGACCAGAATTAGTGCAAGCTATGGAGGAATTGAATTTGAAAGGGAAACACTTATTGCAGAAAATATATGATGAAGCAATTGAAAATAAACATTGGGTCTTTTTTGATTGGTTTCCAGCATACAAAAAGTCAGTGCAAGAATATAAAGAACAGGCAATTAATAATAATTGGACAGATACAGTTTTTCAAAAATTAGTAAAGGATACAACTAAAAATGGTATTTCTGATTTGCAACAAGGAAATTTTACGTGGGAAGAATTTGAAAAAATAAAAATCAACTGGTCAATTATTCAACCTGTAATTAAAAATATCGCAGAAGAAAATAAGATAAGTAAAGCTCAATATCAGGAAATTGTAGGATTCTTTGGAAAGCAAACTACGGGAAATAGACCTTCAGGAACAAACAGAGTAGTCGCCTCATTTCTTCCGAACATAGTAACGACTGTTGTAAATTATAGATACTTAAGAGATGTAATTGCTAAATTAAAGAATAGATTTCCTGATTATCCAAAAATCCAAGAAGAATGGCTAACTGACAACTTTAATTTTATTGACTATTGTAATTCGAATGTTGAGTTCAAAGATTCTTGGCATAGTTCTGTATTTGCTTGGTATTTAAAAGAATATTTTGAACATGAGAGACAATTAATTCAAAAAAACGAAGCTTCTATGCAAAAATACATTGACTTGCTTTTGAACAATAAGAATTTAATTCTTACAGGAGCACCAGGAACAGGTAAAACATATTTAGCAAAAGAAATTGCTAAAGCATTAAATGCAGAAACAGAATTTGTTCAGTTCCACCCTTCTTACGATTATACTGATTTTGTTGAAGGTTTAAGACCAACTGCACCTGACGATAACGGTAATATTGGATTTGGAAGAAAAGACGGAGCTTTCAAAGAGTTTTGTCGTAGAGCATTAAAAGCAAACACGACCAATGAAGTTGATAATTTTGATGAAGCGTGGGATAAATTGCTTCTTTTAGTAAAAGACAATTTAGCAGGTGGTCAGTTAACAAAAATTGGTTCTTGGGATTTTAGCCTTTCAACAAAGGATTCTCTCAAATATTCGTCAACAAATACTCCATCTCAATATAATTTCACAATTACCAAGCAAAATGTTTATGACGCATACCAAAATAAAAAAGCAAGACCTTCTGGGGCTTTTCAAAAAGATATGGAGGATGTTGTTGAATACATGAAAGAAAACTTTCAATTAAAAAATTATCAAGAAGGAGCAATATTGCAAGAAGCAGAAAATAACATTTTTGTTTTCATCATTGATGAGATTAATCGAGCAGAAATTTCAAAGGTTTTCGGCGAACTATTTTTCTCAATAGATGCAGGGTATAGAGGTGAAAAAGGGCGAGTGAAAACACAGTATACGAACCTTCAAGATGATGGAGATATTTTTAAAGAGGGGTTCTATATTCCAGAAAACGTTTACATTATTGGTACAATGAATGATATTGACCGTAGTGTAGAATCATTTGATTTTGCAATGCGAAGGCGTTTTGCATGGAAAGAAATAAAAGCAATTGATAGAATTTCAATGTGGGATGGTTCAATTGACGAATGGAAAGATGAAGCTTTGAAAAGAATGAAATCTTTAAATTCAAAAATTGAGACAATTCAGGGATTAGGTTCTGCTTTTCATATTGGACCAGCTTATTTTTTAAAACTTAAAAATTATAATGGAAGTTATGACCAGCTTTGGGACAATCATTTAGAGGGCGTATTGTTTGAATATTTACGGGGTTTTCCTGACAGTGATTTACGTCTAAATGAATTGAAAACTGCCTACGAAGTTATCATAGAATCCCAAAGTAATGTTGAGAACAACTGATAATAATTGCGGAAAGAAAATTGAAAAAGATTTTTTGCCCGACCTTAATTTAATCGCAAATAAAAAGATTAGCGATTTAATTCTGGAAGACAATCCGAATTTGCTAGTATTTCCAAACGATTTAAACCAAACTGGCGATAAAATTAGTGAAGAGTATCTTTTTTCTCTACATGGTTCTATTCTGACAACTGGAAATATTATGGGTTTTGTTGGGATAAATAACAGTGAAATTACAATTCATTCCAGTTATGATAAAAACAACAACGACTACATTTTGTATTATATTCTTCAAAAAGTATTTTCAATGAACACGTTTGAAATGAAACATGGAATGAACAATGAATCAATTTTTGATTTTTTGTTATAGATGTGTCCAATTTATTTTAAAAAGACTTTAAGACATGTTTTATATAAAGGATATCACAAACAGAAGTACAATGATT
>CAZLCY010000015.1:5605-22737 GCA_964558075.1 uncultured Bacteroidales bacterium | reverse complement strand
AAATTTTTTCAATTCCCTGTGAGCAAATTGCAATATCTTTTTGTTCAAATAAATGACTAATAGAAGCTTTTCCCGAAAACTTCCCGAACATAAAACTACTTTTACGTCCGAGTTCACATTCTTCAAAAAGTTCATATGATTGTGGATTTGCAATAATACTTCGAGCATGTATTCCCGATTCGTGCTGTAATACCATCGATCCAACAATAGGTTTCGAAACCGGAATATCTCTTTTGGATGCTGCATATACATATTCTGACAGAGGAATTAGTTTAGAAAGTTTAAAATCAACAGGTATATCAGAAGATTTTCGCACGGCAAAAATAAATTCTTCCATTGCTGCATTTCCTGCTCTTTCACCTAAGCCATTTACTGTTGTGCTCACAGAATGACACCCGGCTAACACCGCTGCTACGGCATTTGCTGTTGCCATTCCTAAATCATTATGTGCATGAAATTCTAGTCGCACGTCAGGGAAAATTGTATTTAATTCTTTTATCAAAGCATTGGTCGTTAATGGATTGAGTGTTCCTACTGTGTCGGCAATTCTCATACGATGAACTCCCAGTTCGTGTGCAATACCTAAATAATCTACCAAAAAGGAATTCTCTGCCCTTGATGCGTCTTGTGCACCAAGGGAAACATAGCGAAATAATGATCGTGCATATTTCACCGTATCTATCATATGAGAAAGTACCCAATTCTTATCTTTTTCAATTGCTGCCAATTGAACATCGGAAACCGGATATGAAATATTCACGGCGTCGCAGCCCGTTTTGAACGCTGCATTAAGATCGGTTTGTACTGCCCTGCACCAACATGAACTACGAAAATTAAAACCAGTTTTTACAATTGTTTCTAAATCTTTCACTTCTTGAGAACTTATAGCCGGACAGCCAATTTCAACCTCTTGCACACCAACATCATCAAGCATTTGTGCAATTTGTAATTTTTCTTCTAAAGAAAAAATCACTCCCGGTGCTTGTTCACCATCACGTAGAGTGGTATCGACTATGTATACGGGTTTATGCATGTTCGTTAATCAGTTATTATTAATTCTTCGAAAGCTTCATTTTCTTCCAAAGCATCGAGTATGCTATCAATTTCATCTTCGCCATTTACTTTACCATACCAATAGTTATTAGGGTGAACAACGACTATTGGCCCCTGAGAACAAACACTTAAACAACCGGTAGTTGTAACAACGGCATCAATACCTCTATCCTGACATTCTTCAGAAATGTATTGAACTAAATCGAGTGCTCCGTTTTTATTGCAAAATCCTTGAGCTTCTCCTTGTATTCTGTATGAGTTGCATACAAGAATGTGATAATTAGGTTTTTTCATTTTAATTTATTTTAGTAGTTATACATATTATTAATAGACGTATGTTGTTTATGCACATCCTTGTGCATTTCCACCACAACCGGAACCACATTTAAATTCCGTTTTTGAAAGTTTACTCATATCAAGAGACTTATCAATGCCCTCTAATCCTGCAGTGATAAGTCCTGCCATTTGTACTACTTGCATGCCGGTGCCTTCAAGTATTTTTGTTGGAGCAGAGCCCGCTCCACCAACAAGTATAGCTCGGCAATCATACAGAGACTCGGCAAGCTCTATCCATCGTAAGTTGCCTTTTCCACTTTCGGGTGTTGTTCGTTTTTCTACTAAAACGAATTCCTCTCCTTTTTTTTCATAAATAAACAATTCTTGTGCTTCACCCAAATGTTGATTCACTAAAATTCCTTCGTATGATGCAACTGCAATTCGTGGACGAGTATGTGTTTCTCGAACTGATTTCATAGCTGTTTCTTTTAGTATTTTATGACATGATTTTGTGTCTTTACCTAATAGACCGGCGGCATCTGCTCTACATCGAGCACAATGTTTCATTGGAAGAATGTGTTTTTCAATTAGATCAAAAGAACGTATCATTTCTTCTTTTGTGGGTTCATGAACGTTCGCAAACTTTGTATCTTCTACCGGACATAATGGAACACAATTCATAATATCTGCCCCCAATTTTTTCATATGTTGTGCGAGAGATTCAATGCCGACATCGTTTACACCAGGAATCATAATTGTATTTATTTTAACAAAGATGCCTCGTTTTTTTAATTTCGGAATACAGCGTAGTTGTTCTGCCAGAAGCATTTTTCCAGCGTCTAATCCTCTATACATTTTCTTATTTATTCGTACCCATGAATAAATATCTTTGAGTACTTCCGGTTCAAGAGAGTTAATTGTTAGGGTAACATGACTTACTCCCAAATCAGCAATTTCATCAATATAATTATAAAGATTTGCCCCGTTGGTTGAAACACAAAAGAGTATTTCCGGAAATTCTTGTTTTATAAGTCTAAATGTTTCAATCGTTTCATCGGGCATAGCAAATGGGTCTCCCGGTCCGGCAATGCCAACTGTCGATATATTTTCTATTTTTTTGGACATTATTTTGAAATACTCGAGAGCTTGTTGTGGATTTAATACCGTACTGGTAACTCCGGGACGACTTTCATTCACACAATCATATTTTCTGTTGCAGTACCCACACTGAATATTACATTTTGGTGCAATTGGTAAATGAACACGTGCATACTTGTTTTTTGCGTGAACATTAAAACAGGGGTGTTTTTCTGTTTTGTTTTGTTTTTCCATATAGCATACCTTTCATTAAATATTTGTATAAAAATTTTTCATGCATATCTCTGTACACCAAACGTACCAATAATAAGATTGCTTTCTTGTATTTTTTAAAGTGTCTGATTTTCAGTTTTTTATTTTGATTGGCTCTGTGCGGTGTAATTACAAAAAATTACATTTTTGTAGAATTAGCGTCCGATAAGAACAATATTGTTGGGTTGTTTCTCTGTAGTACTTGCAAAAAAACTCCTTTTTTGCATAATGTGATTTTTCTATACACACATTACATATATTTATACCCAACATGAGATTTCTCTTGTTTATATGCCACTAATGCATTGGTTATAGTATCGAATAATTGTTGTGTGCCTTCATAGCAGAGATGTTGAACTCGTTGCCCGCCAAACCTGTCATGTATGGGAAAACCAACTCGAATGAGTGGTATTTGTAATTTTCGCGTAATATAATATCCCTTACTATTACCAATAAATAAATCCGGTTTAATATTGGCAGATAGTTCCTGAATTTTTTCGAAGTCCATACCGGTGCTAATTATACAATCCTTAACTTCCTCACCACACAATTGGGTAATGATTTCTTTCATTTTACCACTTTCGCCACCACTTGCTATAAGAATAGGTTTTATACCTACTTCAAGTAAAAATTGAGTAATGCCTATTACAAAATCTTCTTCACCATATACAACAACACGTTTGCCAAATACATATTTATGAGCATCAACATATGAATCAATTAATCTGCCCCTTTGTTTATAATAACGATCCGGCATAGCCTTCCCACTTAGTTTTTCCAGTTGAGTGAAAAAAGCATCACTTTGTTTTATTCCTATTGGCATCCCCAAATTAATTCGCGGAACCGAGTGTTTCTTTTCAAGATATTCTGCAGCAGTATATGCGGCTATGTTTGTTTTAACCCGACCCGATAATCCCCCTTTGTTTAGTACATAACCAAACTCGATGCTAGCTTGTGATCCGCCACTGTTTTGCAATTCATCTATACTTGTGCCACCGTCAGGAATAAATTTGTATTCTTCCCATGAAGGATTATCAAGAGATTCCGAAAAATCAGGAATCATGATAAAGTCTAATTCATAATCATGTAATATATCTTTAAGATGACGAATATCTGCCGGTGATACAAAACCGGGCATAATATTTACTTTCGAATGTGAGCTAACGTCCGTAGCACATGTTTCCACTAAAGATTTTACTGCTTCATGAAATCCATCCATATGAGTTCCGGCATAACTAGGTGTTGATGCAAAAATAAATTGCGGCAATTGCATATCGGAGTGTAAGTTTTTATATTCTAACAACATAGCTTTCACGTCTTCACCAATTGTTTCACTCAAACAAGTACTTGTAATAGCAATAACTTTTGGATTGTATTGTGAGATAATATTTGATATTCCTGCAAATAAATTATCCTTACCACCAAATATTGTTGCATTTTCACTAAAACTCGAAGATGCAATATCCATCGGTTCTTTAAAGTGAGATATTAAATATCGGCGTATATATGTTGCACAGCCTTGCGAGCCATGTATTAAAGGTACACATTGTTCGACACCTCTAAAAACAACACTTGCCCCGAGGGGCGAGCATTGTTTACAAGCATTCCTGATTGATGTGTATTGAGGTTTTTCTGTATGTATTGCGGTATTTTTTTTCATAGTGCGTTTTTTTATTTTTCGAAGCTAAAATTGATAGAATTCACTCATGTTTTTGCATATCTGATGAGATGTGGTGGTTTTTAACAAATTGCCACACCGGACTCATAATTGTTGCATGTACCTCTTTGGCAAAATTTAGCATGCCTTCATATCCTGCCAAAGCCTCTTTTCGTTCATGATTGTGATCACAAAAACCTAAACCGAGCTTATGAGCAATAGGTCGTTCTTTTACACCACCAATAAAAATGTCACCTCCTTTTTCTTGTACAAAAGTTGATAATTCAATAGGATTTGAGTCGTCAACTAAAATCGTTCCCTCATCGCATAATTGTGCAAGTGTTTCGTAATCTTCTTTATTTCCGGTTTGCGAACCTACGACTACCGTTTGTATACCTATCAACCGGAGTGCTTTCACAAGAGATATTGCCTTAAATGCTCCACCTACATAAATCGCTGCTTTTTTTCCTTGCAATTGTTTTTTGTATGGTTCAAGAGCCGGAATAAGAGTTCCCAGTTCTGCAGACACTAATTTTTTTGCGTTTTCCAGCAGTGTTGAACTTTTAAAAAATTCAGCTACCTGATACAGTGCCGAAGACATATCTTCAATGCCAAAATACGAAACCTGCATAAAAGGTATTCCATATTTTTCTTTCATCTCACGAGCAAGATGAATCATTGATCCTGAACATTGCACAACGTTTAGTTTTGCTCTGTGTGAATTCCGAATATCATCGACTCTTCCATCTCCTGTAATAGTTGAAACAATATCAACACCCATTTTTTCATAATAATCTTTGAGCATCCACAGCTCACCGGCAAGGTTAAAATCACCAAGAATATTCAGAGAAAATTCACCAATTTCTTTATCGTCGTTCGTTCCAACAAGTTTTCCGATAGCTTCACATGCAATTTTATAGCCGTCTTTTTTTGTGCCTTGAAATCCTTCAGATTGTACCGGAATAATATCAAGATGTAATTCTTGTGAAAGCTTTTTGCAAATTGCAGCAACGTCGTCGCCAATAACTCCAACAATGCAAGTAGAATATATAAAAGCTGCTTTGGGTTTATATGCAGATACTAACTCGCGAATACTTTCTTCGAGTTGCTTTTCGCCACCAAATACTACATGTTTTTCACGCAAATCTGTAGAAAAGCTTAATCGGTGTATTTCGGATCCGGATGATAATGACCCTCTAATATCCCACGTATAAGAAGCACAGCCTATAGGGCCATGAATAAGATGTAAGGCATCTGTGATTGGATACAATACAACGCGAGAGCCACAAAACACGCATGCTCTTTGACTTACGGATCCCGAAGCACTTTCTTTACCGCATCCTAACACAAACTCGCCGTTTTTATTACGAGTAGCTACTTGGTCTTTTCTATCATTTAATAGTGCACGCATAATTGAAAAAAGTATAAAAACTAAGAGGAGATGCAGTAAGAAAGTGAGAGAGCGGGGGGCACTCCTCTTAGTTAATGAAAAACTAAAAATAAAAGAATAGATTAACTATAAAACTAACTCAAACTTTTCTTCCGGTGATTCACGATCTTGTTTCGTTAAAAATGCATCAAGAATTTTTTCTAACAATCTCATTGCACCGGTATACCCCACTGTGTTAAATATCGGGTGACCAACTCTGTCAACAATTGGCCAGCCATGTCGAACGAATGGAATATTTTCGTCGCGAGCTATATATTTACCATATGTGTTGCCAATGAGTAAATCGACACTCTCTTCTTTTATCCATTGATGTAAGAGAAACATATCGGCTTGAGCTCCATTTTTAACTTTTGCTTCAGGAATTGGTGAAAGTACTTTTTCCATACTTTGTTTGAATTTTTTTCCACCCGTACCACTTACGACATACACCGGACGCATATCCATTGCAACTAAAAACTCGGCTAATGGTACTAATTGGTCAGGATCTCCCCACAGAGCAACACGTTTACCATACAGATATTGATGCATATCTGTAATCATATCCATTAACCGACCACGTTCGTCTGTAAGTGATTGGGGTATTTTTTTGCCGGCATGTTTAGCTACTGCTTGTAAAAATCTATCTGTAGCTTGCAAACCGTACGGAATACTTATTGTGTCGAACTTAACCTTCCACTTTTTGTCAAGTTCGATAGCAGCCGCTTGCGAAGTAAACCAACTACAGGCAAGAGACAACTTACTATCTCCCATACTTTCCATTTCCTTAATTGTGGTTCCACCTTTCGGATAAAATTCATGCTCACCTGTTTGTGGAGCATCTAGAACATCAGATGTGTCCGGGAGCATTACATAGTTTACTCCTATAACATCCATTAATCGTTTCATTTCACGCATATCACCCGGCTCAACCCATCCCGGAAAAATATTCAGTTGCTTAACTTTTGT
Source organism: uncultured Bacteroidales bacterium (assembly GCA_964558075.1). Lineage (GTDB taxonomy): Bacteria > Bacteroidota > Bacteroidia > Bacteroidales > UBA1715 > JAQICB01. The sequence continues at coordinate 16,006 of CAZLCY010000015.1, read as the reverse complement.
GCCTGAAGATTTTGCAAAATATTTTACAAAGTCTTTTACCATATTCGAAAATCCGGTAACATGACTGCCAACATAACTTGGAGTGTTGGTACTCATAACATATTTTCCTTCAGGTATTTTTCCGCCACTTCTTGCCTTTTGAGCTACTTGCACAAGGTCGTCTCCAATAGTTTCTGACAAACACGTTGTGTGAGCTGCAATAATATCGGGATCGTACGCCGCAAAAATGGTACTAATACTCTGTAACATATTTGCTTGTCCGCCAAAGACAGAAGCTCCTTCAGTAAAAGAGCTTGTACTCGCCATTATAGGCTCTTTGTAATGACGAGTAAGCATACTCCTGTGATACGAACAACAGCCTTGCGAGCCATGGCTGTGAGGTAAGCATTTATGAACTCCCAATGCAGCATACATTGCACCTACCGGTTGACAAGTCTTTGCGGGATTAATCGTAAGAGCTGTCCTTTCTTTTATTTCTGATGTTGTGTGTCTTAATAACATAATTATTCCTCCTGAATTTATTCGATGTACACCCTCGCTATATATTTAACTCAAACTATAGAGAGAAAATACATCTGAATTTATACTTTATTTAAACTGCTTCTTCATAAGTAAACTCTCCAAGTAATTCCGGTTCGTCCAACCATGGTGCTTTTATAAGACTCCAAATAGAAGTTCCAACCATTCGTTGAATGTCTCTATAGAAATTCTTTGCCCCTTCAAAACCGGCATATGGTCCCCCGGAATCATAACTATGAAGCTGTTTCATTGGCACACCCATTTTTTGTACAACATATTTTTCTTTAATACCTGCACAAAAAACATCAGGCTTATATTTTTTAATAAGAATTTCTGTTTCTATATGACTGATGTCGTCAATCACAAGAGTTTGAGCATTCATTTCCGGCATCATTCCATTGTAATTTTTAAATTCAAATCCGCCTTCTGTCAATTTTGCTTTATAATCTTGTTTTGTTTTATCGTACTTTTCCGGATCCGGTTTGACTACAATTTCTTCAATATTTCTCGAATCGGCATCAATTTTTATATTAGGGAGCACGTCGCGTCCTTCATAGTCATCACGATGACCAAATTCGTATCCGGCAGCAACCGATTTCATGCCCAATTCGTTAAATAATTCCTGATAGTGATGAGCACGAGATCCACCTACGAACATCATTGCAAGCTTTCCTTCAGTTGTTGGTTTAATAGTAGCTACATAGTCATTTACTTTTTTAAGCTCAGCTTTCATTATCTTTTTTACTTTTGCTATTAAGTCCTTATCGCCAAAATATTCGGCAATTTTAATGAGAGACTTAGCTGTAGCTTCAGCACCAATAAAGTTTACTTTAAACCAAGGAATCCCATATTTTTCTTCCATCATGTCGGCAATATAGTTTATTGAACGATGACACATGACAACGTTTAAATCGGCGGTATGTGCAGTTTCAAAAGAACTTACCGTAGAGTTTCCACTAAATGTTGCATTTAATGTAATGCCGCATTTTGCAAATAATTCATCAATAACAAACCCATCACCACCAATATTATATTCACCAAGTAAATTAACTTTATATTTGCCATCTTTGCCATTTTCGTCGTTTCCAACGAGATGTTTGAGTAAGCCATTATTTGCAATATGGTGTCCTGCAGATTGTGAAACTCCGCGATACCCTTCGCAACTAAAACCAAACACATTGATTCCTAACTTTGTTTTCATGTCCCGAGCAACTTGATGCACATCATCTCCAATAAGTCCGATTGGACAAGTAGAAAAAATGGCGATTGCTTTGGGTTTAAACAAATCATATGCCTCTTGAATAGCTTGAGCTAACTTTTTTTCGCCACCAAACACAATGTTTTCGTCTTGCATATCAGTAGAAAAAGCATATGTCATATAATTGTCATCTTGTTCAGTTAACGGTTTCGTTTGATTTCTGCGAGTTAACCATGCATAAAAAGAACAACCTATTGGACCATGAACAAGGTTTACGATATCGCGAGTCGGTCCTAATACCACCCCTTTACAGCCGGCATACGTACACCCGCGTTGTGAAATTATTCCCGGAACTGTACGAACATTCGCTTGAATTTCTTGACCAACTCCCGGTTCATTTGCTAATATCGATTTTGAACGCTTTTTAGCGTTTTTACTTGGGTATTTTGCGATCATTGCCTCCTTGGGGACTTCAGGATCTAATATTTTTGACTTTGGCATTTTTATTTGATTTAATCGAGAGCGGCATTACCAGTCTCGAGGGTTCTTACTCTAATAGCTTCTGTCATAGGCAGCACAAAAATTTTCCCATTTGCATGTTCAGAAACTTGATTTGCATCGATAATTGTTTCAATAACATTTTCAACGTTTTTTGCCTGACATACAATTTGAATCATTCTGTGTGGGCGAAGCGGTGGTTCAGGTCCCAGTAAGCTTATAGCCTCCGGTTTTCCTTCACGAACACCTTCCATTACTTTTGCATCGTAGGACCCTTTTCCTCGTCCAAAAACTCTACCGTATGCGGTAAACGATGGATAACCTATATCAGAAAGTGCTTGCTTTGTTTCATTCATTTTATCAATATTGATAACTGCGATAACCATTTTCATTGCATACCTCCTTTTTATAGTTCTTTTGCTGCACGACTGATTGTGTATGCTTCGTCAACCGGTGAGATAAATATTTTACCGTCACCAAAAGCACCCTCTTTACCAGTTCTTGCTGCTTCAAGAATTGTTTGTACTGCAAAATCTTTATCATTATCTTCTACAACTATTATCAAAAGTTCCTTTTGTAATTCGTCGTATGTAATATTTCCAATTTTGATACCTCTTTGTTTTCCCCGACCACTTACAGGAATTCTTGTTACAGCTACATATCCCGCCTCAAATAAAGCTTTCATAACCGGACCTACTTTTTCTGGTCGTACTATTGATCTAATCATTTGCATATTATTGTCCTCCTTAATTTTAGTTCATTATTCCAAATTCAATTAATAAAGTCTCAAGCTCTTCCATCTCAAGTGGTTTTGGGATAACAAGCATTTTGTTTGCATCCATTTTTTGAGATAATTGTCTGTACTCATCTGCTTGTTCATGTTCAGGGTTATATTCAATAACTGTTTTTCTGTGAATTTCAGCTCGTTGAACCATATTGTCGCGAGGAACAAAATGAATCATTTGTGTTCCTAATTTTGAAGCAAGTTCTTCAATCATTTTGGCTTCGTTATCAACTTTACGAGAGTTGCAAATAAGACCACCTAAACGAACTCCACCTGACTGAGCAAACTTTACAATACCTTTACATATGTTATTTGCAGCATACATTGCCATCATTTCTCCCGAAACTACAATATATATCTCTTCTGCTTTTCCATCGCGAATTGGCATTGCAAATCCACCACATACAACATCACCCAAAACATCGTAGAACACATAATCAAGATTACGTTCTGCATCGTATGCTCCTAATTGTTCTAAAAGGTTAATAGAGGTAATAATTCCACGACCTGCACAACCAACTCCCGGTTCCGGTCCGCCGGATTCAACACAGTCAACATTTCCATAACCTGCTTTCATTACGTCATCTAACTCAACATCTTCTCCCTCTTCACGCAAGGTGTCGAGAACAGTTTTTTGAGCTAATCCTCCCAGTAAAAGACGAGTTGAATCTGCTTTTGGGTCGCACCCTACTACCATTACTCTTTTTCCGGCTTCTGCTAAACCGGCGACGGTATTTTGTGTCGTTGTTGATTTCCCAATACCTCCTTTGCCATAAATTGCTATTTTTCTCATTTTGTTAAAATTTAAATAGTTTAAAAATATTTTTTTATGACCAATCCTTTACGAGAAATATGCCACAACGTGGAAAGCTGTATATTCAATATGTGGTGTTGTGATTAGATGTTTGATTTAATGATGGTTATAGGGAAATGATTCATTATTTTGTAGAGAAACAAAAAAATATAAATCCTACATTTTTGTAGAAATAGTCTAATTATCCAACAATTTAGGGTGAGTTTTTAATAGTAAATAATCCGAATTTGTGTCTTGTACTGTTATTTTTATACTCTTTGATTATAAGATGCAAAATAGGGGGGAGTATAAGGTAATAGGCATATGAAAAAAAAATATCACACATTTCTTTTTTCGTGCTGTGTCATCTATATGGGTACTATTTTGCAGATCGATTCTGCTTTTAGTGAATAATACAGCCTAATGGAAAGGCTTTGGGTATATGAATGTGTAGTTTGTTTTCTTTTATGCAGAATATATAGCGGCCGATTTGAAAAGACACCAAACAGAAGAATTTATAGTGAAATCTAAACGTTTGTATGAAGCAATAGAAATTTCTACAATAATGAGAACACCAATATTCACTATACATCGAACCCGTGATTGTATAAAAAAAACACGTTCGATAGTTCCCGGAAGTTGATTTTGAATTGATATATTTTCTATTTTATTTGTTGATAATGAAATATCTTCAGGAGAAAGCATTATTGAAACTTTTTGACCAATTGAATAGTGCTGAAGTGCGTTGTTATTTACTATTGTTATTGCTTCATTGCTCGAAGGTATATGTAAAATAGTAACTGCTAATGAAGGATGATGAGCAAAAACTTCTAAATTCAAAACATTCATAAAACTAAAATCCGAAAAATGTGTATGTATTTCTTTGTGTGATATAATGTTATTATACAAACCATGAGCGATACATTTACCATTTTTTATAAAAAACAGCGTATTTGTTAGTTTCAATAAATCTTGAAAGTCGTGACTCACTATAAGAATAGGAATAGGTAAATACTCTTGTATTTTTGTAATGTATTGTATTATTTGATTGCGAATGGAACCGTCTAAAGCTGAAAAAGGCTCATCTAATAATAATAGTTTTGGACTCATCAATAAAGCACGCCCCAAAGCAACTCTTTGTTTTTCACCCCCGGAAATTTCATGAGGCATAGCTTGCAGTAAATTTTGAATGTTTAGCAATGAAATGATTTCTTTAAAAAAAGCAGTATCTTTATCTGCATAGGCATATTGTAAATTCTTTAAAATATTTAAATGGGGAAATAGCCTTCCTTCCTGAAATACATATCCAATATCTCTTTTTTGAATAGGGAGGTTTATATTTTTATCTTTGGAAAATACTTGTTTTGATCCAATTCTTATACTGCCGTATTTTGGTGTAACAATACCGGCAATAGCTTTCAATAAAGAAGTTTTTCCCGAGCCACTTGATCCAAAAATACCTGTTATGCCTTCATGAAATGTTTCATTTATTTCAATATCAAAAAGAACACGAGGCACATTAATATTAACATGTAGTCCATGTTTCATAGTTGAGATGTTTTAACTTTTTGTTTGTGCATGTGCTGTAAAAATTCTGCACCAAGCATAGCAAGCAACGAAATAGAAACCGATATGATTACTAAAAACAGAGCCGATGATTCTTTTCCCGGTTCTTGCATATATGAATAAATTGCTAACGGTAATGTTTGAGTTTCTCCAACTATATTTCCGGCAAATGTTATTGTTGCACCAAATTCTCCGAGAGAACGAGCAAATGATAAAATAAAACCTGAAACAATTCCCGGTAAAGCTAAAGGAAATGTGATTTTACTAAAAGTTGCAAATTTTGATTTGCCCAAAGTATATGATGCTTCTTCTAAATCTTTGTCAACCATTTCAATTGCAGTACGTACAGCTCTTACAAATAAAGGAAAAGAGACAGTAAGAGCTGCAATTACAGCTGCTGAAAAAGAAAATGCAAAGGAAACGCCAAACCATTCATATAAATAGCGACCAATAAATCCATTACGACCCAGCAAAATAAGAAGAATAAATCCGGTTGTTACCGGTGGCATAACCAAGGGTAAATTAAGAATACCTTCAACAAAAATTTTTGCTTTAAAACTTTTTCGTGCCATAATATATCCAATTAATAATGCTAAAGGCAATGATATTATTGCACAATATACTGCAACTTCAATTGAAAGAATTATTGCCATATATTCAGTTTCTGTTACCATATTTATCGTATAAAACCATGTTTTTCCCATATAGGAACTACCTCATCAGACAAAATAAATTCATAAAAGTTGTTTGTGAATAAATTATTTACACACGTTTTTATGTAGTAGTTAATGTCTGAATGTGAATGAAGGGGAAAACAATATTGTATGTTTACGTGTAATGATTTTATTGCATCTGTTTTGTATACAATTCCAAAATCGGCCTCGCCTAACTCGACAGTCATAAGTGCAGACCTTACATCTTTATGTAATATAAATTTGGATGAAAATTTTGTCATATCAATACCATAGTAAAATAAAGCTTCGTGTGCATATTTTCCAGCAGGTACATATTTTGGATTTCCTATTGCAACCAAACTGTTTTGTAGTGTATTAAGCGTATTTTCAAAAGAATGAATATTAAAAGAATTCATTTTCTTATTTGAAGGTGTTATTAAAACCAATCTGTTTTTTACCAATAATTGACTGTTGTTTGTATCAACAGTTGATGTGGATTTATTTAAATAATCAAGCCATTTTTTATCGGCAGAAATAAATATATCAGCGTGTGCTCCTTGTTGTATTTGTCGAGCCAACACCCCACTCGAAGCTGTATTTATCGTTATGTCTATATCTTCCTTTGCTTTATATAATGTCGCTATTTCATGTACAATTTCATGTACACTTGCGGCTGCAAATACAATAATTTCACTATTTTTTTTTGATTCAGCATTACGACATCCTTTAAAAAGGCAGCAAAAACTAAAACAGGTTAGAATAAATAATATATGTGCTTTTTGTCTCATTGTAATTCAAATAATTTTTTTTGAAACTATTAGACATGACAAAAATAACTCAAACTCAAATTGATTAATTCAGTAATTTTACTGAAAGTTTTTGAGCGAATCACGTATTAAAAATAGACTTTTAAATAGCTATTTTTGCAAAGAGGTTTCTTCTAAAAACTATTACAATGAGTCATTTATGCTACAATACCGGACGCATTTGTATCCGTAATTCAGAATTTCCATTACTTTTTGAAATCAGTACAATGATGAATAAAAGTGATGAAATGGAAGATGTGCTATACAATGTGACAGAGAGAATTGCACATTACATTTCTGCACAAAAAGTACTCGTAACTATTCTCGATAGGGAAAAAGAAACTATCTTTATTGAAGTAGGGTATGGTATATCAAAAGAAAAACTGCAAAATATTTCATACTCTATTGGAGAAGGTATTATTGGAGAAGTTATAAAAAAAGGGATACCAATATATGTTCCGAAAATTAATACCGATTCAAGATTTCTCAATAAAACAGAATCTCAATTATTAACGCAGGATCGAAAAGATTTATCATTTACCTGTGTACCAATTCGTATAAAAGAAGCAATTGTTGGTACAATAAGCATTGAACGAAAACATGATAAAACATATGACTATAAACAAGATATTGGTGTGTTGTCTATTATTGGAACTCTTATAGCAGAAACTGTAAAAGCTCGTCAGGGAAAAGTTGAAGAAATAGAAATACTTAAAAGAAAAAACACAGAGCTTGAATTGCAATTAAAAGACCAATACGAAAAACCGGTAAATATTATCGGAAATTCAAGTCTTATGAAAGAAGTTTATAAGCAAATTCATATGGTAGCCCCAACAAATGCCTCGGTACTTATTCGTGGAGAAAGCGGTTCCGGTAAAGAACTGGTTGCCGAGGCAATACACAGAGCGAGTTCCCGACATGATAAGCCATTTATAAAAGTAAACTGTGCGGCACTGCCCGATACTCTTATAGAAAGCGAATTGCTGGGGCATGAAAAAGGTGCGTTTACCGGAGCACATGCACAGAAAAAAGGTAGATTTGAATTAGCTGATACGGGAACAATTTTTCTCGATGAACTTGGTGATTTGCCCCCGCAAACACAAGTCAAATTGCTTCGGATCATTCAGCAAAAACAATTTGAACGTGTTGGCGGTGTTGATACGCTTACGGTAAATGTGCGAATTATAGCTGCAACAAACAGAAATCTTGAAAATTTAATTGAAACAGGAGAGTTTCGAGAAGATTTGTTTTATAGAATAAATGTGTTTCCTATTACTCTTCCGCCACTTAGAGATAGGGTAACCGATATACCACTTTTGGTTGATCATTTTATTGAAAAAACAAACCAAGAAAACGGTACCCAAATTCGCCGAATTTCTTCATCAGCAATTGATATGCTTATGATTTATAAATGGCCCGGAAATATACGCGAACTGGAGAATACGATAAACCGTGCGTCAATAATGTCTACAGATAATGTTATACGTTCGCACAATCTTCCACCAACACTTCAAACCGTAAATTCATCGGGAACAAAAATGGAGGGAACATTTAAAACAATTGTTGGCAATCTGGAAAAACAGTTAATTATTGATACACTCACAACAACTAATGGTAACATTAACAAAGCATCGGCAATGCTTGATATTACTGAAAGAATGATGAGTACTCGAATTCAAAAATATGGAATTAACCCCAAACGATATAAATTAAAATAGTATGGAACAATCAAAACCAATAACATTTGTTGAATGCGATTTTAATAATGCAGCTCATCTTGATGCTCTTGTAATGCTTGTAAATGAATATATACAAGATGATATGGGGGGAGGGGAAATTGTTGAAGGATTTCAAAAATTAAAGTTAGTAGACGGATTAAATAATCATCCGGCAAAATATATCATTTTTGCAATTGTTGAAAATCAGGCTGTTGGGTTGGCAATTTGCTTCGAAATGTTTTCAACATTTGCTCAAAAACCAACAATTAACATTCATGATTTAATTGTAAAAAAAGAATTTCGTAATCATGGTATTGGAACAGGTTTGTTGCAACAAATTGCATTTTTTGCTACCGAAAAAAAATGTTCGAAAATCACCTTAGAAGTCCGTGAAGATAACACTATTGCTCACATTCTATATATTCAGCAAGGCTTCAAACCCTGTAATCCTAATATGTTGTTTTGGCAAAAAAAATTATAAATATGAGTATTCAAGCAGCAAAAACATTTATTCTTACCGCTTTGGATAATAAAGAATTTCGGAGCGATATATCATCATGCAAAACTCAAGCAGAACTTGATAATGCTCTTTTGGAGTACGAAATATTTTTCTCTGCACATGAATTTGAGGAGGCGTTTAACAATCTTCATGTAGCTTGCCAAACAGCAGAACATGCCGATTTGCTGTATAATATTAAAAACTGGTATCAGTTAGTATTACTCTCTTTTTCGGAATAAGGAAGGTCTTTAATCGCAGTCGCTCTCGCATGAATCACATATTCCGGGACATCTGAGTATTGCTTTCGAATCATCAATTGTGTAATTCCTGAGTTTGTTTTTGTGCAACATGCTAATATTATATCTTACATTTCCTTCTTGTGCTTTAAATACTTGAATATCATAATCTGTGAATAGGCTTAGTGCCATTAATGGAATGTGCTTGCTTATTATTTTTTCAACGCCCATTAGTTTAAGTTGCATGCCAAGTTCTCCTATTATTTCCGAAATTGTATGCATATGTACCCATTCGTAGGTATCATTTTCCGAATCATATATACAGGCATGTTCTGTTTTGTGAAAACCCTCGGCTAAAACTAACATTGATTCTTTTTGGTCTACAACCGGTATAATTACTTTCATAAAGTTGTTTTTTTCTTCTTTTATGGACAAATACAAGACCGAAAATTTAATCTTTTGGAAATTAATTGTTTAGAAAAAAATAGATTTGCATTTTTGTGATTTTTGTATTTATAAATCACAAAAATGTTTTTCTTCCTTTGTGTTCTTTCGTGAATATGATTTTAATTGTAATGAAGAATTAATTCTTAGTAGTAACCTTTTTAATGTCTTTGCGACTTTGCGAGATATTTTTCTCGCAAAGCCGCAAAGTCGCCAAGAAGTTTGGAAAAAGAAAAGCATATACGTGAAAATATTTTCATAATTGCATAGTTGCACTACCTTTAACCCCCGGAGGGGTTGCAATTATTATAGAAATACACCGTATAATCATGTTATCCCTTCGGGATTGGATATGTATGTAGTGAATAGATTGAACTAAACACTAAAACCTGTCAGCGTCCGCAGGTCCTGACAGCGTTTATAGATATAAGGTTCCTGAAAATTTTCGTCTTTGCCTTGTGCCTCTTGCCTCTTTTTTGCATCTTTGAGAGATAAAATTTTTTTGTCACGAATTGAAACACGAACAAAAAAACGTGTGGTTATATTGTATTGAACAGTGTCACCCCTCACGGGGTTTTTTGAATGGCGACCACTATTTTTTTATAATCATATTATCCCTTCGGGATTCTTGTAATTGCACTATTAGTTTGAGATATTTTTCTCGCA
>CAZLCY010000015.1:0-5505 GCA_964558075.1 uncultured Bacteroidales bacterium | reverse complement strand
ATAGTTGCACTACCTTTAACCCCCGGAGGGGTTGCAATTATTATAGAAATACACCGTATAATCATGTTATCCCTTCGGGATTGGATATGTATGTAGTGAATAGATTGAACTAAACACTAAAACCTGTCAGCGTCCGCAGGTCCTGACAGCGTTTATAGATATAAGGTTCCTGAAAATTTTCGTCTTTGCCTTATGCCTTATGCCTCTTGCCTTATGCCTATCATCATTAGAATGATGGAATTTGATAGAAGGTTTCGTGCAAACACTACTTATTACGTGACACCACATTTGTTTTTTGTATTTTCTGCTGTAAATACTCCATTTCCTTTGGTATTGAGATAGATAAATGAATATGTTGATTCCGCCATTTTTTTGGTTTGCAGACTTCTATATATTCGGGGAATGTGATAGAATCTTTTGTTATGTGTATTTTTGAAGCTAAATTAAGTGCAAGTTCTTTCGCTATTTTTTCTGTTTCTCCGTGTGATGAAGCTTGTATTTCTATACCAATATTTTTTTCTTCAGTATATTCAATTATATAATCTACTTTTTGATAGATTTTCCATGTATCGTGAGGATATGTTTGTATTACAGAATTATGCGGTAAATGTATTGTGCCATTATCTTGTTTCTGTGAATGGGTAATTATTGATATTGTATATGATTTACTACTATCAGCTTCATATGTATAGTTTTGCTCTATTGTTTCTTTTTCCGAAAAATTTGAAACAACATGCGAAAAACCTATAATCCCCAGTATTATTGCTGTTAACCACATAAGGAATAGTAGGTGTTCTGAAAATTTGGTGCTTTGTATTGCTCCAATAAGTAAACCCAAACCTAAAATAACAAGAAATGCAGGTATGAGGGCGATTAATACTATTGCCGTAAAGCTGTATCGCTTATGAGAATCCGAAGTGAACAGATAGTCTGAAAATGAATTCAGTGATGAAAGAAACTGTTTAAAACTATCAGCTTCTCTGAAATCTATGCTAATGTTTGTGAGATAGAGGAATAGTACGACAATTCCGCATGTAATTAATACATAAAAGGCTGCTCGCACCATGTATCTCAGTCCGGAGAAAAATGGCGATAATGGTGCATAGTTATGATTTTTTACTCTTTTTTTTTTATGCGAAAACTTATTTTTTATTTCATGTTCATATTCCGAATAATGTGAACGGATTTCGTCAATTTCTTGTTTTACTTTTTTCTTTATATTTTCTATGTCATAATTATCCCAAAGCATTTCCGCTTTTTCCGTTGTTGTTTGGGCTTTCGGTATGAGAATCCAGGCAAGAATATAGATGAGTGGTCCCGCAAAAAAAATTGTACATAAAAAAAGTATGCGAACAATTACAACATCAATATTGAAATAATGAGATAAACCTGAACAAACACCTCCCAAAACACGATTGTCTGTGTCTCGAAATAATCTTTTTTGTTGCTGCTTTTGTTTTTGTTGCTGTTGTGTTGATTCGGATGCAATGTCGAAATCTTCGGGTTTGCCCATAATGGAAATTACTTCTTGTACATCTTCAATTGTGATAACTTGGTTTTCGTGTGTTTTTTTTATTTGAAATAATTCTGAAATACGAGCTTCAATATCATGTATTATTTCTGCTGAATTATTTTCTTTTTTGAAGTGTGTACTGAGAGTTGTCAAATACGTTTGCAGTGTTTCATAAGCATCTTCATCTATATGAAACATCAGGCTGTTTAAATTAATTGTAACTGTTTTTTTCATAATGAGTGTATGTTTTGTGTTATTTCATCAACAGATTTTTTCATATTTTTCCATGCAGAAAGCATGGATTTTTGATAAAGTTTTCCGGTTTCTGTTATTACATAATATTTTCTCGGTGGTCCGCTTTGCGATTCTTCCCACCTGTATGATAAAAGTCCTTCGTTTTTCAATCGGGTGAGTAATGGATATAATGTACCTTCTACAATTATAAGTTTTCGTTCTTTCATCTCACGTAAAATGTCGGAAGCATATACATCTGTGTGTGCTGCTATTGTTAGAATACACAGTTCGAGTATACCTTTTTTCATTTGTGCTTGTGAGTTTTCTATATTCATGTTTTGTTTTTGTATACTGCAAATATATATAATATTTAGTACTATGTATAGTATAGTACCTAAAAAATGTAATTTTTTTTTAGTATTTTGCACAAAAATAAATGAGATGGAAATAATTTTAGAATCGGAATTTGATATAGAACGAGGAATGCGGGAGTTTGTCAATCAGATTGGCGATGCAAAAGTTTTTGCTATATATGCCGGTATGGGTGTCGGGAAAACAACCTGTATTAAAGAAATATGTAAACAGTTGGGAGTGGTCGATGAGGTTACGAGTCCTACATTTGCAATTATAAATGAGTATAAAACAGAGAAAGATAATTTTATATATCATTTTGATTTGTATCGCCTAGAAACAATAGAGGAAGCTCACAACATAGGCGTTGAGGAGTATTTGTATAGTGGTTGTATATGTTTCATAGAATGGCCCGAGTTGATAGAATCAATTCTTCCCGAATTAACTGTTCGTGTATATATTCAAGAATTATCTGACGGGAAGCGAAAGATAAGTTTACATGAGTAAGATTAAACTTGATGCCATTACTATCATTCCAAGAATAAGCCCCCAAATAGCTCTGTGATGCTCTCCGTATTCTTCGGCCATAGGAAGTAGTTCATCTAATGAAATGTATACCATAATGCCGGCAACAGCAGCAAAAACGTATCCGAATAGTTCGGGACTCAGGAATTGAAATAAAATAAAATAACCAATGAGTGCTCCAATTGGCTCGGAGAATCCGGATAAAAAAGAGAGGGTAAATGCTTTTTTTCTATTTTTCGTGGCGAAATATATAGGTGCAGCAATGGCAATACCTTCGGGAATATTGTGAATAGCAATTGCTATGCCTATGCTCAATCCGAGTTGTGGATCTTGAAGAGTCGCAAAAAAGGTTGCTAATCCTTCGGGAAAATTATGAATACCAATGGCAAGTGCCGAGAATAATCCCATCCTCATCAAGCGTTTGTTTTTTACATCTTTGTCTTCGGCTATCCCAAGTTTATTGAGTTCGTGTGGGTTTTCTGCAGACGGAATAAGTTTATCTATAAGTGCAATAATACCTACCCCACCAAAAAAAGCTATAGTTGTATATAAATACCCTTTTTTTTCTCCGTAAACAGATGATAAGGATTCAAATGCTTTGGGGAATATTTCAATAAATGAAACATAGAGCATGACACCGGCAGAAAAGCCGAGAATAAGTGCTAAAATTTTTGTGTTAAATTTTTTTGAAAAAAGGGTCATGATACTCCCAATGCCGGTAGCTAAACCGGCAAAGAGGGTTACTCCAAAAGCAAAAAGAATGTTTGATTCCATATTATATTAAAAACCAATTGTAAAACCAATTGCTAAAATTAAACCGCCGGGAATAATCATAGAAAGTACATTTTCGGAATTATCACTAATTTCCACATTATCAACTACACGATATTTATCTTCTGCCGTACCAAAAAAATATGAGTATCCGCCTTCAAAATAAAAGCGATGCTTGTTAGCTATTATCCAACTTTTACCAAATGTTATTTGTCCGTTTGAAACGGGATAAAAATTTAATCGTACTTCTTGAGTCGACATGTCAGATAGTTCAAGCTCTACAGGCACTTCTCTTCCTCCGCCCGATCGTTTAAATGTACCGCGAATGTATAAATTTGTTGCTCGAGGCAAATAGTACTGTGCCTGAACAGAGCCAATAGCCCCCCATGTTCCGAATCCGGTACCGAACTCAATAATAGTGTTTTCGCTAATTGTATGATACAGTCCTATTCCAAACATGCCGACCGAGTTGTTGATGCCGGTGCTTATGCTTACTCCCGTTTTACTAAAGGGAAGTGAGTGGGTTGATTCCTCATTGTTTGTTTCTTGTGCACTTACTGTGTGCATTATAAAGAACATGAGTGTTGCTACAATACTAATTTTCTTTTTCATGGTGAATTCTTGTTTTATGGTTAATGAATATACAAATATAATCAATTAAAATTATATGATTGAAATGCTATGGTAGGTATTTGTGCAAGAGCATCGGCAAATCCGTCTGCAAATGTTTGCAATTTCTTTTTACCGATAAATTTTGCTATTGCCGGAATACGTGCATGAATAGTAACACGTATGCGAGTATCATATGGAGCAACTTGTTTGAGTTGTATCCAAATTGTTAACTCTTCGGAACCTTCGGCACCCAGTTTAACAAGTGAATGTGGTTCTTGTTCAAGAATAATTAAGGTTACATTCATTCCTGCCATAGCTTCTATACTTATAGAGCTTTCGGTGTACGAAACTTTTTCTTGCATGTCGGGGGGCAACATTAATCCAATATTTCGAAAATCGGTGATGAAATTATAGAGCTGCGAATCTAAGCAAGCATTCTTGGATATTTTACTAACAATTTTTGTGAGTGCCATGGCGTTTTTTTTTAATTAAAATTCTGCATTTTTTGGGTATCGTGGAAATGGAATAACGTCTCTAATATTGGTCATTCCGGTTACAAACAACATAAGTCTTTCAAATCCGAGTCCAAAACCGGCGTGTGGTACCGAACCAAACTTCCGTGTGTCTAAATACCACCACATGTCTTTCATGGGAATGCCTACTTCTTGTATGCGTTGTTGTAATTTAGCATAATCATATTCGCGTTCCGAACCACCTATGATTTCACCAATTTGCGGAAACAACACATCCATTGCTGCAACCGTTTTGTTGTCATCATTGAGTTTCATGTAAAATGCTTTTATTTCTTTCGGATAATCGGTTAAAATAACCGGTTTTTTAAAATGTTTTTCAACTAAGAATCGTTCGTGTTCGCTTTGTAAGTCGGTGCCAAAACCATTAATAGGATATTTGAATTTTCCTTTTTTGTTTGGTTTCGAATTTTCAAGTATTGAAATCGCTTCGCTATAACTTAGTCGTTCAAAAGAATTGTCAAGAATAAAATTAAGTTTATCTATTAAAGGCATAGTTTGTTGCTCTGCCGGTTTCCCTTTTTCTTCTTGTTTGAGTCGGTCTTGCAAAAAGGTTAAATCGGTCAGGCAATGTTCTAAGGCATATGAAATAAGAAATTTTAAAAATTCTTCTGCCAAATCCATGTTTTCAATAATGGTGTTGAACGCAACTTCCGGTTCTATCATCCAAAATTCTGCCAAGTGACGGGTTGTGTTTGAGTTTTCTGCACGAAATGTGGGGCCGAATGTGTACACTTTTGACATTGCCATACAGGCAAGCTCAACATTTAATTGACCTGATACCGTTAAATTCGTTTCTTTACCAAAAAAATCTTGTGAATAATCAATACTTCCATCTTCATTCCGTGGAATGTTATTCGGGTCTAATGTGCTGACTCGAAACATTTCTCCGGCTCCTTCGCAATCGGAACCTGTTATAATAGGTGTATGAATATTATAAAATCCTTTTTTGGTAAAGAATGTGTGTAT
>CAZLCY010000014.1:0-22752 GCA_964558075.1 uncultured Bacteroidales bacterium | reverse complement strand
ACTGATTCTTTGTGGCAGGTTCGCAATGAAACTTCAAATGTGTATTCGCTTCCTTTGTTTGATTCCGTGTTTGTTGACTCAATTCCTGAGTATGTAAAACAATCTGAAGATTCTGCATATGTGTATAATTTTCAAGACAATATGATGTTTGTTGAGTATGTTAAGCCCTCAGATTATTCTGTGTGGCCGTCTTTGGATTTTTATTCACTTGTTTGGCATGGCGATACGACAAATGTTTTTACCAAAAATGTATTAGGTGATCCTGTCGAAAGTTCTGTTGCTCAGGGCTATTCTGTAAACTTTTCGTCTCAGGAACAACGTATTGTTACATTTGAAATACAAACAGAGCATTCTCTCAATTGTTTCGGCACTCTTGTCGATTTGCAGGGTAAAATAAGTAATTCAGTTGAAGCGAAAGTGTTTGTAAACGCAACGACAGAAGTAATAGATGTTGACGATGAAAGCAAATGGAAAAAAATCACGATGACATGGACTCCTTCAATTAATTCTTCCGGAGATTATGGCGTAATGAAAGATGAGTGGTCAACTCAATGGTGGGGGCGATCAAATATTGGTTTGCGAAATGATGTTCATAAATTAGATTCCGTTTCTATAGTCGGTTTTAATCTATACGTCGATCCGGTTGGTTATGGAACCCCGGGGCTGCTTAAAGAATTTGTTATACGGAATGTGGTGATTGGAAATTCGCATCTAAACTCTCTTTGGCATGTTGAAGATTATACTGAAAATGTATCTGAAATTCCTTTTTTTTCTGAATATACAGGTTTTTCATTAGACAGAATTCAAGCAGATTCGCAATATGATATTGATTGTGAACAAAATATTCTTACTATCGGCTTTACTAATACTGCGTATCCTCAAAACAATAAGTTTGTTCAGTTGCTAACTGTTGATAAACAAGGAGATGCAGATAATTATTTTGTGACAGATTATGATGGGCTTCCCGTAGAACATGACACCTTATATGGGTTTTCGGTTGATTTTTCTTCTTATAAAAACAGATTACTACACTTTCAGGCTCAGTCTTCAGATAGTCTTGTGGTAGAGGTTCAATTAATAGATATAAATGGAAAGATAAGTGATACGTATTCTCCTCACATAATAATTCCTCCAACTCAAGGAGGTGTAAATGTTTCGGATAATTCAAAATGGAATTCGTTTTCTGTAAATTTCGATGATGTGTTAGTCGATGTTTCATCTATGCAATGGTGGAATCGGGATAATCAGGGATATCGAGATCCGGAGCATGCACTTGATTCTACCCGCATTGTTGGTATTCGTTTGTGTATCGATCCCGGCGATGTAGGAGAATTGCAAAGTACAAAAATGCTTTATATTCGTAATGCAGGACTTGGAAAGGAAAAAGCGTTTGCTCTCCAAGATGTGGCTTTAGATGCATACATGCTTCAAACGAATATTGATTTGTCTGAGTATTATATTGATAATAAAAACCCACAATATAATGCTTTTGTTTCTCAGGGAAACGAAGTAGACGTGTCGGTTCAAGGTACTCTACTAACCATTTCGGCAATAGAAAAATGTTTGGCATATACAAATACTATAATGGTTCAAATTCAGGATGATAGTACGATGTATCAACATGATTTTGTTGTAGTTTTTACTCCCCATGATGTGCACAAACCACTTTTAAATTCTGTATCTTATAATGAATCGGGGAATCGTGTTGTGATTGAAAGAGGAGAGTCTACAGAGCCCTTTATTGATGAATATAGAGTGTATGCCCGTGCGAATGATACAGAAAATTTCCAACAAATTGGGAGTATGACGGCAATGCAACATGACTATACCATAGAAGATATTTTCTCTCATTCGGTTCAATATGCACTAACTTGTTATGATTACTGTAACACCGAATCGGAATTTTCAGACGGTTTATCTACAGTATTTATGATGCAAGAAACAACAAAAGATTCCGTGCAACTCACATGGAATTATCTGCGTAATAGTCTCGATTATCAATATGTTGTTCTTGCAGGTAGCGATTCTCAATCAATGGATACAATAGCTACAATTTCTCGTGAAGATTCTGTATATATATTACCTGCTGAGATTTCAGAACAATTTTACCGTATCTTAGTTCAGGATATTTCTACAGGTATTGTGGTAACTAAGAGTAATATAGTCGATTGTGGAACTGATATTTTAGATTTTACTTCAGATTTTAAGGTGTATCCTACGCACAGCAATTCATATGTGTATATTGAAACAGACAAGACGATTCTTTCTGTTGAGTTGTATTCTTTATTAGGAATTTCATATCAACTGTCAGCACATAATTCTACGCAATATTCTCTGCATTCAATTCCGTCCGGAATGTATATATTATTTGTAGAAACGGACGACGGTTTAGTCTATGCAAATCGAATTGTAAAGCAATGATTAGGTTTGCGACTTCTTTTTTATTGTATACGTAAAAGAGGTCTCATCCTCGAATGTTGTCGAATGAGGGGAGTATGGATTTTTCTTGAGAATTTGGTACGATGTGAAGGAAAAATCTTTAAAAAAATAAGCGAGAGCAAGACCGACAAAAAAGCCGGCAACATGTGTCTCCCATGAAATGCCCGAAGATTGAGGAATCATGCCCCAAATAAATCCGCTATGTAAAAATAACATAGCAAAAGATATTGCAAGGATGTTTCTTTTTTTTGCAAAAAATCCGATGAATATTAAAAATGCCATGAGAGAATAGGTAATTCCACTTGCTCCAATATGAAAAGAATCACGTCCGATAATCCAGGTAATAAGTCCGGGTATGAGATAGGATATCCAAAAAATGATATGTGAAACCGAGTGAAAATGATAAAAAAGAATTCCGCATAAAATTATAAGTGTAGTTATATTTGAAAATAAATGCTCCCAGGATCCATGAATTAACGGGAAAAGAAATATGCCCAGAAAACCATTGAAATCGAGCGGTTTAATGCCGAAGTGAGCAAATGAAACAGAGAAAACAGCTTCAATACTTTGCGTCATAATGGCGACAATAATAAAGAAAAAAGGTATTTTATAGAGAGAAAAAAATAAATTCATGCCACTAAATTATTGAAAAATAGGATAAAACATAGTATATTTGAAAGAAGTTTGTTTTTAATTAAATAAATATATGTATTTTTGTAAGTTAAGTAGTAGAATATAATAAAGATATTAATTATGAAAAAATTTGTCTATATATCCGCTTTCGTTTTAGGAATATTTTCTTTGTTGATAACATCTTGTGAACAAGAAGAAGAAATTATAAACTGTGATTACGAGGGCATACAAGTGATGGAGAAAGTCTATGGGCCTGATTCTGTAATTACGATTTATCCGGTTATGACAATTAATAACTATGACTTTTGCGATTCTATGATATATGATTCAGCATCAAGAGATTGGGTAAAACCATCTGTTTTGGATGAGTCTAAATTATGTACACAGGAAGAAGCGTTAGAAGCTATTAGGCAAGGGAATGACACCGCATGTCCGTGCCGTATTAATGAAGACACGCTTAATAATGACCAAAAAAATTCATATTTACATATAGGTGGCATAGAAAAATTCCCATATAATAAGTTATATATTAAAATTCCAGGAGACACTTCAAAGGTTCGTCGATATACCGATTATGATAATATTAATAAATTTAATGGCTATGTGCCGAGAAATTTGGATTTAGGTTATTATAAAACATATAATGCAGGAATTCTTAAATCCGGTATTTATGAGTACGAATTGATTTTATATAAAGACGAAAACTGGACAGTTCCGTTTGATACTATAAGTGATAAATTTGTAATTCTCACAAACAAATACAAAGATAAGAATGCGAACTGTGCCGATAAAGCACTTGACGGCGATGACCCACTTTTAAAATAGAAATATAATTCCTGAAATATTTCTTTTTTATTATTTCATTTAAATTAAATTATAGTATATTTGTTCCCTCAAAATAAAATTAAAGTTAATTAGTTGATAATTAAATCATAAGAAAAATGACAAAGGCAGACATTGTAAATGAAGTTTCTAAAAAAACAGGAGTTGAGAAAGTAATAGTTCAAAAAACTATTGAGTCATCTATGGAGGCAATAAAAGATGCATTAAAGAAGGGAAACAATGTGTATCTTCGTGGGTTTGGGAGTTTTGTAATAAAAAAACGAGCTGAAAAAACTGCAAGAAATATTTCAAAAAACACAACGATTATTATTCCTGCACATAATGTTCCATCGTTTAAACCAGCCAAAACATTTGTGAATATAGTCAAAGAAAACGTTAAATAATTTAGGAGGATTTTATTATGCCGAACGGAAAAAAACATAAGCGCCATAAAATGGCAACGCATAAAAGAAAAAAACGTCTTAGAAAAAATAGACATAAAAAGAAATAGTCTTTTTAACATAAAACAAAGAATAGTAATCCTTTGTAGCACGGTGCTTCAAAGGATTACTCTTTCTTGCACATGCTTATTTTGTGGCGTATTTTTTCAATTATGCGTACACATATATTACCAAAAATTTTACGGGTGAAAAAAGAAGTAATAATACGAAGTCAGGATTCAAAAATTGATATTGCACTTGTAGAAGATAATCATTTAGTCGAATTAATTCATAATCAGGCTAACACGAATCAATTTACGGTCGGGGATATTTATATTGCCAAAGTAAAAAAAATAATCTCCGGGTTAAATGCTGTGTTTGTTGATCTTGGATACGATAAAGATGCTTTTCTTCATTATCACGATTTAGGACCGCAATTTAGTTCGTTGTCAAAATTATTAAAAGAGCTTATATCAACGAAACCTATACGTCAATTCCAGAAATATCAAAGATTACCGGATATTGATAAAAATGGTAATATTTCAGATGTTATTGAGCCGGGACAATATATACTTGTTCAAATAGCAAAAGAGCCTATTTCTACCAAAGGACCTCGCTTAAGTTCTGAAATTTCAATTGCAGGACGAAATATTGTATTACTGCCCTTTTCTAATAAAATTTCTATTTCTCAGAAAATAAAGTCTCTTGATGAGAAAAAACGTCTCAAACGTGTTGTACGTGCTCTTACTCCTGAAAATTATGGCGTTATAGTGCGTACTGCTGCAGAAGGTTCTTCTATTTCTGATATTGAAGGTGAAATACGAATTTTGATTGAAAAATGGGAAAAAGCACTTCGAAAAATACGGAAAAACAAGCAGAAAGCCCCGTATTTAATAATGAGTGAAATGAATCGTGTATCTGCTTTGTTGCGTGACATCTTCACTCCTGAATTTAATAATATTCTTACTGATGACCCTGATCTTAAAGAAGAGTTAAAAGAGTATATTACGACAATTGCCCCTGACAGAGCAAAAATCGTTAAATTATATTCGGCAGGACCTCCCATTTTCGAACAATTTGGTATTGAACGACAAATTAAAAGTTCGTTTGGACAGACGGTACCGGTGAAAAATGGTGCGTACTTAATTATTGAACGAACAGAGGCTTTTCATGTTATTGACGTAAATAGTGGTAATAGAACAAAATTTGAAAAAGATCAGGAGTCAAATGCTTTTGATGTTAATAAATCATCGGCAATAGAAATTGCTCGACAAATTCGTTTGCGTGACCTTGGAGGAATTATTGTTGTCGATTTTATTGATATGCGGACATCCGGTAATAAGCAAAAGTTGTTTGAAACAATGAAAGAAGCGATGTCTACCGATAGAGCAAAGCATAATATCTTGCCTTTGAGTCGTTTTGGGCTGATGCAAATTACCAGACAACGTGTTCGACCGGAATTAAAATTAAATACGAATGAAATGTGTCCAACATGTAGCGGAACAGGACAAATTTCACCAAGTATTAATTTTATTCATAAAATTGAATTGGATGTTCGTCATATTACTAAGGTTTTAAAAATTAAGAATGTAACTGTGAAAACACATCCGGTGATTGCTGGATATCTGACCAAAGGAATTGTGCCTATAATTCTCAAATGGAAATTTCGATATTCTATGGGCATATCTATTGTTGAATCAAGTGATTATAGTTTTTTGGAGTATTCGTATCATACTCCAGACGGTAAAAAAATTACTCTATAAAGTTATTTTAATTAGGACTCATATTTTTTTATTGAATTCGCAAATCTCCTTTATAAAATGTACAATCGTACTTTTGAAGGGGAAACTTTGCCGGACCTTTTTCCATATATTCTCCTATCATATTAAAAACAGATCCGCAGCACGGACAAACTAATTTTTCGGAATATTCGCTGTCAATTATCATTGCACATGTGTCTGCTTCGAATGTGCAGGTTCTGTCATACACTCTAAAGTCATCATATGTACCCTGATTTTGAGCTCTAAAAATTACAATACCATTGCAGTTGTATCCGTCGCAAGTATTTCGTCTGTTGAAATATACTGATTCATAAAGCGTTCGCAGCTCAGAATATTGAGCGTCATCTTCAATATTATAAATAATAACCTTATTCAGAGACATTTCCGGAACAGGATTTTCTTCTTTTGTACAGGATGAAAAAAGGAGTATTATGTATGAAGTGTAGAATAATAATCGCATAATTTTATTGTTAATACAGAAAGTTTATCTTTGTAAATACAAATGTAAACATAATAATCACTTAAAAATTTTATGTCAAAACGATTATTTTATTTTTTAAATATTTTTTTATTTTCTTTTTTAATTTTGAGTACCCAATGTCGTTCACGGAGGGATGTGTTTATTCCTGAACAAAGTCCTGAACAAGCTCAAAAAGAGGTTGATGAAAAGGTTGATAAAATGACACAAGAACCCGATAAACCTTTACGAAAAGGTCAGATTAGAAGAAATATGCGGAAAAGAGATAAGATTCAACGCCAAGAATATGAAGATCATCATGATAGAATTCAGGCAAAGGAGGTACGTAAACGTATGAAGAAAAGTAAGCGGAAAGCTCAAGCACATAATAATCGTAAGAGACCAAATGTTTTTCGAACCTTATTCACACGATTTACAGAATGATACAGCTTCTTCCTCACAATACTATTGATAAGCTCAAATGGGATGCCTGTGTCGCAAATTCCGTACACGCCGAAGTGTATGCATATAGTTGGTATTTAGATGCGGTTTCTCCCGGATGGAGTGCACTAGTGAAAAACGATTACGAGTATATTATGCCTCTTCCCGTAAAACGTGTGTATGGTTTTACGTATATTGTTCAGCCACCGTTTTGTCAAAAGTTAGGTATATTTTCACATCTGCCGCTTTCTCACGAAATTATTTCTCAATTTACAAAGTACTGTAAACGATATTTTAGCATTCGTTATTCCTCATATCATTCTTTATTGTTTTCGCAGGTAAATGAAGAACCTAATTATGTTATCGATTTGTCTCAGGAGTATTCTAAAATTAAAACAAAATTTAATAAAAATTGTCTGCGAAATTGTAAAAAAGCACATTCGGAAATTCAAGGTATTGAGTTTATTTCTCCCGATAATTTTCTCGATTTTTTTCGAACAACGCTTATTTACTCTATACCTAAATCGTATCATTTGAGCATGGCACATCTTGTTCAGATTTTACACAAGAATGATAAACTCCAATGTTTAGCTGCATATTCGGATGATAATATCGTTGCTGCTGTTGCTTATATTGTGACCGAAACAAAAGTCTATTATTTTCTTGCCGGATCAAATGAAGATGGAAAAGAAAAAAAGGCAATGTTTCTTTTAGTTCAATCGTGTATTGAATCGCATGCGGGAACTCCTAAACAATTTGATTTTGAGGGCTCAAGAATTCCCGGCGTTGCTCAGTTTTATAAAGGGTTTGGAGCTGTCAATGAGCCGTATTTTCTTTCGGAATATACCAAAATACCTTTTTTACATAAAATTTTCTAATACCTTGAATGTAATGAATTTTTTGTAAAAAGTTCTCTATATCTTTCTTTGTGAGCGTCAACAGAATAGTTTGATATTATAGTTCTCCGACTTTCCTTTCCAATTGATGTGCGTAATTTTGTGTCTTGTATAAGTTTTTCAAGAATAAGGAACCACTCTTCCTCTGTACGAGCTAAAAATCCGTTAGTGCCATGATTTATAATAGTAGTATTTATACCGACAGGTGACATAATTGTTGGTATTTCCAGAGACATATATTGCAGCCCTTTGAACCCACACTTACCTTGAGACCAGTTGTCGTTTGGCAAGGGCATAATGCCAATGTCAAATTCTTGTAAATTTTCAATTTCTGTGTCTATCGACCATTTTTTCCATATTATGGGGATTTGTGTGCTGTTGTATGGAATGTTGCTGATAAGGTGAAATTCAATGTCGGTTTTGTATTTTTTGTGTAGTTTTTGCAAAATCGGTTCTATAATACTAAAATGCCTATGTGTCGTGTCTGTTCCTGTCCAACCAATAACTATAGGAGATTTATCGATATTTTTTCTTTTCGCCGGGACGTGATAATTAGTATCTATTGTGGTAGGGATAATTTCTACGTTTTGTGAAAATTGACGAGCATATGTTGCGAGATATTCATTGCCAACAATAACAAGATTAGCCATACGAAGAATAGTATTGATCTTTGATGGTTTTTTCAACCATGATAAATTTTCATTTCCTTCAGATGTGTCCTGCAACCAAATAGAGTCATCAAAGTCGTAGATAATAGAACACTTGTAAGTCGAAAAAATTCTTTCAAAAAAAGTAGTTCCTACCATGAATGCTTCACGATAGATAAAAATAATATCATATTGAGGTGCTCGAATTATATCGCGAATTCTTCGAAATAATGCTTTTAAAAAAATAAGTAATTTACAAAGATATGCACCTTTTTTATAAAAAAACACATCATCCCATTCCGAAAGTAGTGGAGAGTAGGTAATAGAAAATCCGCTTTTTTGTAGATGTGGAATAAAATGTTCACAACGAAATCGTTGCCCCGGACTACGATTAAATCTGTGAGGGACTATATAGAGAATTTTTTTGCTCATTGATTATTAGTGAAGTATTTTAAATGCCATTTCTTTCAATAGTTCACCCTGAGAACTTGATGAAGCATTGACCCCTTTAAATTTCATGTCGTATGCTCGCAAGATGCTGATTATTGAAGCGAGTTTCTGTGCTGAATATTTTTTCTGTGCAGCTTTGTATTTATTTATAATAAAAGGGGCTGGTGAAATCCCTAAGGTTTGAGATATTCCGTTGTTTGACTTGTCGGTAATAAAATATAACAATAATAATTTTTGAAAGTACGAAAACAAACTTGCAATAATCATAGGAGCTTTGCTGTCTTTCGAGTTTACTGCAAAATAATGTAATATCCGATTGACTTTCAGTATATTTTTTTCTCCAAAAGCATTTGAAAGTTCAAATACATTGTAATCTTTAGAAATACCAATATTTTTTTCAATATTTTCTTTTGTAATTATTGAGTTTTTGGGTAAAATCGACATGAGTTTTGAAAGCTCATTTACAATTTTATGCAATTCTGTTCCTAAGTGTTCTCCCAACAATACTGCAGTGCTCGTATCAATTTTGTATGATTTTTCTTTGACAAAATTCACAATCCACGAATCAATTTTGTAGTCCGGAATTCTTACGGAGTCAAAAATAAGACCCTTCGATTGAACTAATTTTGCAAGTTTTGTGGTTTTTGGAAATTTTTTGTACTTATAACAAATAACTAAAATTGTTGAAGGTAATAGGTTTTGTGCATAATAATACAGATGTTCAACATTTTTGAGTTCTTGAGCTTCTTTAATTATAATAACCTGATGATTTGACATCATCGGGTATCGTTTTGCCATTTGAATTATTGATTGAACGTCAGAGTCTTTCCCGTATACAATAGTTTGGTTAAATCCTTTTTCTTCTTCGGTAAGTGCATGCTCTTCAATATGGTCGGCAATAAGGTCAATGTAGTATGGCTCATCCCCGGACAATAAATATATAGGGTGAAAAATTTTTTTGTCGATTTCCTGAGTTATTTGTTTATAATCCATATTTCCTTCTCTCAAACTTTATTGTACTTTTGTTATGTAAAAATACACAAAATGTATAAACTATCTTTACCTCAGTATAATTTATCGGTAAAAAAAATGCAAAACAAACAATATGTGTTTGATGTGTTGCGAAAAAAATATGTTCGATTGACCCCCGAAGAATGGGTAAGGCAACATATAATACAATTTTTGATACAGGAAAAAAAATACCCGATAAGTTTAATGAATTCAGAAGTTGGTCTCGAATTGTATTCTTTATCCAAAAGAGCAGATGTTTTATCATATACTTCTCAGGGCAATCCCCTGCTCTTAGTTGAATGTAAATCTCCTAAAGTATCTATAAATCAGAATGTTTTTGAACAAATAGCTCATTATAACATTGTTCTTAAAGCACCGTTTTTGGTTGTAACAAATGGAATTAATACGTTTGTATGTGAGATAGATTTTTATACAAAATCATATACCTTTTTACGCGAAATACCTGAATATAAAAATAGTTGAAATGGAAAAAAAATATACTGATATTATTTTCGATTTTGGAGGTGTTATTCTCAATTTGGATGAATATGAAACATTTTCACAGTTAGCATTTTTCTTTGAATGTCCACCGGAAAATGTGATGCCGGTTTTAATTGAGAATGCCGGTTTCTTGGATTATGAATGCGGAAAAATAACTTCGGAAGATTTTATTGTGCGTGTGCAACAGATTTCAAAAAAAGAAATTTCTCAAGAACAATTTATTTCAATTTGGAATGCAATGCTTTTGGATTTTCCTCTCAAGCATGTTGATTTACTAAAAAAACTTCGTGCTCACTTCAGAATTCATTTATTGAGTAACACGAACGAATTACATATTCATGCCTTTAGACGGAATATGCGTGCTCAGGGAATTGCAGAATCATTAGAAGATATGTTCGATACCGTCTGGTATTCGAGTACTGTTGGAATGCGAAAACCTTATCCTGAAACTTTTATAACAATCATGAGAAACTATACTATTAATCCTTCTCGCACACTTTTTTTAGACGATAAGATCGAAAATATTGAAGGAGCCCAAAAAGCAGGACTTGATTCGATATTAGTAACTACAGAAAATTCAATTCTTCGAATTTTTAAAGAGTATAATATAGAAGATATGTGATTTTAATTTACTGGTAAAATTTATTATTTTACCAGTAAAAAATAATCATTCACCAAAAAAAAATGAAATAGAGTAAAAATGAGAGTTGGATTAATGAATCATGTGATATTTTTGTAGTGTTATAATTAAGAAATGATTTTAAAAATAATTTTTTAGATAAAATCTTCTCAACAGACCTTTCTTAGGTTAGTATTTATTTAGGATGCGAGGCAGAGAATTCTT
Source organism: uncultured Bacteroidales bacterium (assembly GCA_964558075.1). Lineage (GTDB taxonomy): Bacteria > Bacteroidota > Bacteroidia > Bacteroidales > UBA1715 > JAQICB01. Next base: position 11,390 of record CAZLCY010000014.1, on the reverse strand, counting down.
CTCTGCCTTTTTTTTGTAACTTTCCGGTAAAAAAAAAGTATATTGTAATAATATCTAATACAAAATTCAGATATTTGGAACGATTTGAGTGTTTATATGGTAATTGTAAATAGAAGAGTTTACACACAATAATGGCAGAGAAGAAGGAATTAGTAATTATTGGTGGACCGAACGGTTCAGGGAAAACAACGTTTACACATAGTTATTTAGCAATGCATCCCATGGTATGTTTAAATGCCGATGATATTGCAAAGGAATTAAATCCCGAAGATATGGGAAAAGCCAGTGTGAGTGCGGGTAAAGTATTTTTTACACAATTAAAAGATTATAAGAAAAAAGGACTCAGTATTTTAATAGAAAGCACTCTTTCGGGATCATATCTTAATAAAATGATACCCGAATTTCACAAAGACGGTTATGAGGTTATTTTAGTATATGTTTTTTTGTATTCACCCAATGTGTGTATCGAACGAATTAAAGAACGTGTGTTGAAAGGTGGGCATCATGTTCCCGACAAAGATGTGATACGAAGATACTACCGAAGTAAAGAAAATTTTTGGTTGAATTATAAAAATCTTGCAGATAAATGGTTTTTGGTTTATAACTCTGAAAATAAATTTATTGAAATAGCGTTGGGAATAAAAAATCAATTTTATATAAAAAATAAAGATTATTTTTATAAATTTGTAGAACAATTTTAAATGATTTAACTATGGAGGTTAAAAAATTTTCTGATTTGAATCTTTATTTGAAAGGTTTTGAAATCGAATCAATCGGTAATCATGCAATCCGAAAGGTTCAGCAAGAAAACAGAAAAAAAGGAATACCGTTAGTGTATTCGGTTGACGGAAAAATCTACTATGAATTAGCAGATGGAACAGTTACAACAAGTAGTCCTTTTAAACAAGAAAAATAAGTCTACACTGATATTTAAACATACCGTATATTATCTTGATATGAGCAATTTGTTCGTATCAAGATTTTTTATTAATAAATACTAAAGTTTATGAGAAAAATTTCATTATTAATTTTATTAGCCGGCATTTCTTTTTTTATGTCAGCACAGGATGTTGTTGTTAACGTTGATGTACAAGCAGAGCGCTCGCCCATAAGTCCGTATGTATATGGAGCGAATGTGCCAACACAAAATGCATCTGCTATGCGTTGGGGAGGTAACAGGACAACTACGTATAACTGGGAAAATAATTATTCAAATGCAGGGGAGGATTATTATAATACGTCTGATGGATATTTTTTAAGTGGTATTTCTGCTGAATCTCGTTCAATTCCCGGTATTTCGGTGACGAATGTTGTTAAGCAAGCTCATTTAAGAGGACAATATTCGCTTGTCACTTTACAAGCTGCCGGTTTTGTTGCAGCGGATGGGAGTGGTCAGGTTTCTGAAGAAGAAGCTGCACCTAGTGAGCGATGGGATTCGATTGTATTTCGGAAAGGAAGTGCATTTTCTATGACTCCCGATAAAACAGATGGTGTTGTATATATTGATGAATATGTTAATTATTTATCTGAGGTTCTCGGACGTGTCGGTGAAGGCGGAATTGATGCTTTTGGTATTGATAATGAGCCTGCTTTATGGCGAACAACTCACCCTTTGATTCGACCTAATAATTTAACTATTGATGAGTTGTTTTATAAAACTATAGAAGTTGCTTCAATTGTGAAAGAACATTCTCCGGGTTCTGAAGTGTATGGGCCGATGTTTTATGGTTGGTGGGATGCTCAGGATTTTGAAAGTATACCTAACTGGTCACAGTATAAATTTTCGAGAGGATATAATTGGTTTGTTGATTTTTATCTTGATTCCCTTGCGAGTGTAGAAGCCGCTTCCGGGCAAAGACTTTTAGATGTGCTTGCGGTACATTGGTATCCCGAAGCGAAAGGTACATCAACAAATAAGCGAATTGTGAATATTGATGGATCGGTGACATCTGAAGAGTTAATAGCTCCTGATATGATTGAGGCTCGTTTACAGGCACCTCGATCTTTATGGGATCCTACCTATGATGAGAATGGTTCAATATCTGGCATCATTCAATATATTAATAGATTGAAAAATTCTATAAATACGTATTATCCGGGCACAAAATTAGCTTTTACGGAGTTTAAATATGGTGCTGAAACACATTTTTCGGGTGGTCTTGCTTTGGCTGATGTGCTTGGCGTGTTTGGGCGTGAAGGTGTGTATATGGCGAGTAAGTGGGATGCAACATCTTCGTATGCGGCGTCTGCATATGAATTATATTTGAATTATGATGGAAATGGAAGTTCATTTGGTTCAACTTCCGTGCAAGCAGAAGTTGCGGATAACAGTGTTTTTTCTACTTTCGCATCAACTGATAAAAATGGTGTGTTACGACTTGTTGTGATTAATAAAACTGATTCAGATAAATCGTCAGAATTCTCTCTTGCCGGAGGTTTTTATTCAAAAGCTTCGGTATATGGCTTCGATCAAACAAGTTCTTCTGTACGCGAATTTTCGGCTGTTGATACTATAATCGGTGATTCGTTTAATTATTCTGTTCCTGCATATTCAGCTTTGTTGTTTGAGGTGAGTCCGCTCGAACAAACACAATTTGTTTCTGCTTCGGTTACTGATGCAAATACGTCTGAAATTATTGTTTCTTTTGATTCTGATATAACCCTCGTGAATTCTGCTCAGGCTGTTTCTGATGCTATTGTTGTTGTGAGTGGCGATACGGTGAGTGTTTCGGATGTTGTTGCCGGATCTTCTGCTCATGAAGTGAAATTTGTATTGGAGAGCCCTGTACTCAGCACCGATAGTCTCATGACAATTTCGTATGATGGTTCTTCGATTACCGGACTTCACGATATTGCTGTTGCATCTGTATTCGAAGAGACTGTGTACAATGAGATGACAACAGCTCCTCTTGTTGTGTTGGATGCAGAGACTAATGAGTTTGGAACGGCAGTTTTTGTGAGTCTATCGAAGGATATTGATCCGGATGGGTTTAGTAATGCTTCTATTGATGTGAAAGTTGACGATGTGTCATATACTGTTGATTCTACTATGATGAGTGTTGATGACGCAAAAGGATTAACCGTTTTTGTAAGTCCGAGATTATTGATATATGATACTATTTATATCGAAAATGGCACGCACACAATTTCTGCTCTTGATGGTTCTGAAACAGGAAATTTTTCGTATTTGGTTGAAAATAATGCGCCGCACGAATCACCGGGAATTGATTCTATTGTGGTAAAAGATAATTTTACTTTAGAAGTGTATTTTTCTAAATTAATTAAATCTATAAATTTTGCTGATGCCGGTATAGAAATTAGAGACAGTGAAAATAATGTGTTTGATATGGAATCATACACGTTTTATAAAAATGTCTTAACACTTCAGTCCGAATCTCCTTTATTTCCCGATGAAAGTTATTATTTTTCATATGATTCTTATGCTATTCAATCTGTGTATGGCGGCTATTTAGATAAAATTGATGAAAGGTTAATTGACAATAACTTACCTTCTTTGCCCCCTATTGTTGAAATTCCTAATCTTATTCAAGCTGAAGATTATTCATATCATAAAAGTAATAGTCAAATAGAAGATTGTAATGACGAAGGCGGTGGTGAGCATATAGGTTTTATTTCTTCGGATAATCTTTTTGCATATCACATTTCGGTTCCTGCTACTGATATGTATACCCTTACAATAAGGCATGCTGCTGTTTCGTCTTCAAATATTCTAATACGGGTAAATCAAGATACCATCGGAACAATGTTTATACCGCATACCGGTTCATGGACTTCGTGGAAAAACTCTGCTGTTGGCATTAATCTTCCTGAGGGAGATTGTTTTATTGAAATTATTGTTGAAAATGGAGGTTTTAATTTTAATTGGCTCTCATTCGAACAAGGTGATAATCCAAGTTTAGCTACAATAACAAATGCTCAAACGAATTTTTCAGGAGATGTTATAATTGTTGAATATGACAGGAAAATTAAAACACCGCCTTTAGCTTCTGAGCTTGTATTAACGAGAAATGGTGAATCCTTGGGGGTATCCTCTCTTGATTTTTTCAATGCTGATAGCTTGGCTCTTTTGATAAGTCTTGATACGGTATGTTATAAAAATGATGAGATTTTACTTTCATATGATAATACTCAGGCTCGCACCATAAATGATGCATTATTTGAGCCGGTAAATGTATATGTTGTTAGTAATAAATCAACCCAAACACCTCCTACTAACATTTATTATGTAGGATTGTCTTTTAACGTATTTCCTACCTCTGTGAATTCGGGTGATGAGGTGTTTGTGCATAGTAAGAATTTAAGCTCTAAAAAATTGAGTCTGATAGATGTGACAGGTAAAATTGTATATGAAAATGAGTTTACTGCTGAACGATTTTCTTTTGAGGCACCTCAATCAGGAATATATATTCTCAGGATTTTGTGCGATGGCAAAATATATAGGAAAAAAATGATGATAAAGTGATTTTTTTGTGTATTATTTGTTTTGTAAAAAATAAAATAGTTATATTTGTAGAAATATAATATTGAATTAATAATTTTTTTAACTTTAAATTTGTATACTATGAAAAAAGGTTTACTTACAATTACAGCTGGTTTGTTAATCAGTGTTGGAGCAAGTGCTCAAGATTATAATCCTGATATTTGGATTGTTGAAGATGAAACACAAAATGTTGAGTCTTTAACCGGTTTAACACCGTCAAACGGCTATTCTCTTGATAGAATTGGTGGAGATGATGCAACCTATACTCGTTCTTTTGATGGGGAAGCAATAAAGGTAGAATTTGAAAATGTTGCTCCTTCAGGTGAGCAGTATAACGATTTTCAAATTGGATGGTATCAATGGGAAAAAGATATTGATGCGAAGTTCACTACTGACACTTTAGGTGATGATCAAGAACATGATGTTATGAAAGGTTTTTCTGTGGATTTTACAGAGGATGATAATCGTGAAATTACCATGATGGTTAAGGCAGATGCGGAATTGACACTTCGTGCAGATTTAGTTGATATTGCAGGGAAATTAAGTAATGATGCTTTTCCTAAAATCACAATTCCAGGAGGGGAGGATTATGTTACTATTTCTTATTTTTGGGGAGGTAATTCTTTGGCAGATGCTGCTGTAGATAAAATTATCGGTACGTATACCGGGTCTTGGTGGGGTGTTGAGTTAATGTTTTCTTATGATTCAAAACCTGAATTTAGTGGTGGTTTTAATAATTCTGTACCTATGGATACTGCACATATTGTTGCACTTTCTTTAACTATTGATGATGCTGGCGACGGAGCACCTGATGAAGAAAAAGTATTATGGATAAAAGATGTACAAATAGGTGCTGCTGATAGCCCAACAGTATATGAAGCTTGGGTAGGTTTTGAAACAGTTGACGGCAGCGAATTAGAAGTTGTTGATGGTGTTGTGTTTTCTGAAGGTACTATTACTGTTATGACTGTAACTGGTCAAGTAGTTGCTACTGCTGACGGTGAATTAGATCTTTCTTCAGTACCTGCAGGTGTGTATGTTATCGTAACTCCTGAAGGAACTGCTAAACTTGTAAAATAATATAATTTACATTTTTATATAATAAAAAACCTCGCATTTTATGCGGGGTTTTTTTTATGCGTTTATTTAAAGCTAAGCCTGTATGGATAACAATAGGTCAATAGTATGTGTTCCCTATGAGTTTGATGAAATACCGCAGTATCTTCATCTGTTTGCTGATGTTCAGAATTTGAAATATTTAGATATTTCGTGCATATCTCCGGCTCCGGACTTAATTGATGTGTTTGTGTATCTCTCGCAGCCGGCTCGGGCAACGTGGTTTATTACACACGCATCTTCCGATACGTATATTGGTCTTGTTTCTGCTTTGTGTAATCGAACGCATAAAACAGCTGTGTTGACGTGTTTTATTGATTCAAAATTTCACAGACATGGCTACATGAAACAGGCTCTTATATATGTTCAAAATAAACTTTTTATGGATTTTGAAATTATTCGTATAGAAGCTCAGGTGCATTCTGATAATATTCCTTCTGTACGATTATTTGAACGTATGGGCTATCTATGTGAGGGGAAACTTCGAAAAAACTTCGTCTTAGATGGTGTTCCCGGTGATTCGTATATGTTTTCTTTACTATCTGATGACAAGAAGAGCTTTGTTTAGGAAAAAAAGTTTTTTGTTTAGGTCTGTACATTATATAAATTTTCTTCGCAAAAACAATTAATCACAATGCGAGTGAGCTTGAAGCGAGAATCGGAATTTATGGAATTTTCCGGATATTGTATTAATAGTTAATATCATCTATATCTATTACATTATTCGTATGATTTCTTGCATTATGTCGTTGTAAATCAAATCAATGAATATACAGCTTATTATAGTTTATTTACCACAATCTTATAGTTTGGATCTTCCAAAACATTCACCTCAATTATTTTATCGGCATTTTTGAGTAGTTGCCTGCAATCTTTACTTAAATGACGTAAATGAATTTTTTTTCCTACTTTTAAATATCGTTCGGTAATTTTATTGAGAGCTTCAATAGCCGACATGTCTATTATTCTACTTTCTTTAAAGTCTATTATTACTTCATCAGGGTCGTTCAAAATATCAAATTTATCGTTAAACGCACGTATTGAGCCGAAAAACAATGGACCATATATTTCATAATGTTTTACGCCGTTTTCGTCAATCTTTTTTCGTGCTCTAATGCGTTTTGCATTGTCCCAGGCAAAAACCAGAGCAGATATTATTACACCTATAAGTACCGCTAAAGCTAAGTTGTGTAGTATAACGGTTATGAGGGTCACGACAAGCATTACAAAAATATCCGATTTTGGCATTTTGTTGAATGTTCTGAGACTTGCCCATTCAAAGGTTCCTATGGCAACCATAATCATTAATCCTGTTAAGGCTGCCATTGGTAATTTTTCGATTACCGGAGAGCCAAACATTACAAACAATAACAAAGATATTGCTGCCACTATTCCGGAAAGACGTGCTCGTGCTCCGTTCGAAATATTGATAAGACTTTGTCCGAGCATAGCACAGCCACCCATGCCTGAAAATAATCCGGAAAGAATATTTGCAGAGCCTTGAGCTATTGCCTCTTTATTTCCTCTTCCCCGTGTTTCGGTAATTTCATCGATAATGTTTAATGTCAGCAAACTTTCAATGAGTCCAACTCCTGCAATTATTGCAGCGTATGGGAATATTATTATTAGTGTATCAATGGTAAAAGGAATCTGCGGAATATTGAAAGGAGGGAAGCCTCCTTGTATTGATGCAATGTCTTGAACGGTTTTGGTTTCAATATTACAAAACCAAACTATTCCAAAAATTGATAAAATTGCAACTAAAGACGCCGGAATTGTTTTTGTGATTTTTGGTAATCCCCAAATAATTAGCATTGTTAATAGTACTAAGCCGACAATTATGTAGAGTGATTGTCCTGTTAGCCAATTGCCGTCAGTATCTTTAAATTGATTCAACTGCGACATAAAGATTATGATAGCTAAGCCGTTAACAAAGCCGAAAATTACCGGGTGAGGAACCAATCTCATAAGTTTACCTAATTTTAAAACGCCGGCAAGTATTTGAATTATTCCTGCCAGCACTACTGTGGCAAACACATATTCTGCTCCATAACTTATTGCTAATTCTACAATAATTACCGCAATCGCTCCTGTTGCTCCCGAAATCATTCCCGGACGTCCGCCAAAAATGGAAGTTACTATTCCCATTACAAATGCAGCATATAAGCCTGTTAGTGGCGATAGTCCCGCGATTAGTGCAAATGCAACAGCTTCCGGTATAAGTGCGAGAGCAACGGTTAAACCGGAAAGAATTTCAATTTTATAATCTACTTTTTGTTTGAAATCAAATAAATTCAGGAATTTTCTCATTAATAAAAATTTGGGTTCATATATGTTTCATATGTGAACATTGTTGTAATTAAATAAATGTATATCAGAGTTTTTTGAATTTTGAAGCCAGAACCTTTCGGTAGTGTTGCCGATGGGGCGACTTGAACATATACTCTCCATTTTGAAGCTGCAAAAATACTCAAATATTTATTATAAACAGTATAATTGTTTTTAATTTTTCTACGTGTTTAAATGTGCGTTCATAAAATAATTCTATGTTTTTTTATCCTTTTTTTGTAATATTGCTGATATAAAAAATTAATCTATGCCATTTTTAAATTCACTTATTTCTTGGGTTACCGTAAAGCGTTTGCAACAAATTAATTGGTATAAGACCAATCCGCAGGATATTCAAAACGAACTATTGTTTAATTTACTTCATGATTGTCGTGATACCGCATGGGGCATGCAATATGGGTATGATTCTATTGAAGGTCCTCAGGATTTTCAAAAACGCGTGCCTTTGAGTTATTACGAAGATATAGAACCGTATATAGAACGGATACGTAAAGGAGAACAGCAAGTTTTGTGGCATTCTCCTATTAAATGGTTTGCGAAAAGTAGTGGAACAACTAATGATAAAAGTAAATATATTCCGGTTAGTAAAGAATCTCTTGAATTATGTCATTTTAGAGGTGCACGAGATGCTGTCTTGATATATAATCAAATATATCCGGATTCAAATTTGTGGAAAGGTAAAACCTTAGCTCTTGGTGGCAGTCATCAAATTAGCAAGTTTTCTGTTGATTCTTATTTTGGTGATTTGTCGGCTATTTTAATTCAGAATATGCCCTTTTGGTCGCAATTTTATCGAACTCCTGATATTTCTTTAGCTTTAATGGATGAGTGGGAGGAGAAAATTGAAAAAATAGCATTGAAAACCAGTGAAGAAAATGTTGTTGCTCTTGCCGGTGTGCCTTCGTGGACAATGGTGCTGATTAAAAGAATTCTCGAAATGCGAGGTGTATCAAATATTTTAGAGGTTTGGCCAAATCTAGAGTTGTTTATTCACGGAGGTGTTAGTTTTGCTCCTTATAGAGAGCAATTTAAGTCGCTTATTCCAAGTGATTCTATGCGGTATCTTGAAACGTATAATGCCTCTGAAGGTTTTTTTGCTATTCAGGATACACCTTCTACCCAAGACATGTTGTTGATGTTGGATTTAGGTGTTTTTTATGAATTTATTCCGCTTGAACAAATTCATGATTTAAATCCTGATGTGCTCTTACTAACTGATGTTGAATTAGGAAAAAATTATGCTATTGTTATTACTACCAATTCGGGCTTATGGCGCTATATTATTGGTGATACGGTAGAGTTCACATCAAAGTATCCATATAAAATTAAAATAACCGGGCGAATTAAGCATTTTATTAATGCTTTTGGGGAAGAATTAATTATTGATAATGCGGAACATGCTTTAGCAAAAGCCTGCGAGAATACTCGTGCACAAATACGTGAGTATACGGCGGCACCGGTTTATATGTCTGGGTCAGATAAAGGGCGTCATCAATGGCTCATAGAGTTTGTACAGGAACCTGATGATTTCAAGCAGTTTCAGTCGATTTTAGATTCAACATTGCAAGAATTAAATTCTGATTATGAAGCAAAACGATATAAAAATATAACCTTAGATAAACCCTTAGTTCAAATAGTACCTGAAGGAACATTTTATACATGGTTGAAAATGAAAGGTAAACTCGGAGGGCAACATAAAATTCCGCGGTTGTCAAATACGCGGGAATATATTGATGAAATAATTAAGGTAATACCATAATGTTATTTTTTTTTGTATATTGTACTTTAAATATATAATAAAAAAACAATTGTAATAGAAATAATTACCATACAGGCAGATGACTATCTTAAGGATGTTTTATGTGACCTTTGAAATTTAAATTAAAAATAAACATATGAATATGACTTTTTCAAAAAAAATTGCAATAATTGGTGGCGGGAATATTGGTATGTCTATTGCTCGCGGCTTGGTTCATTCAAGTGAATTTAGTCCGGAACATATAATAATTACTCGAAAAACCTCTGATTTACCCAAAAATTTGCACGAAGAAGGATTTACGTATACCGATGATAATATATTTGCAGTAGAACAGGCTCATCTTATTATTGTTGCTGTTTTGCCTCAATTGGCGTACTCGATTTTTAAAGATATTTCTTCTGTTGTAACGGAAAAACATTCTCTTATATCTATTGTTACCGGTGTCTCTATTGCAGAGATAGAAGAGTATATACATCAGCCTATTTGTATTGCTCGTGCTATGCCAAATACTGCAATTAAGATTCGTGAGTCAATGACTTGTATTGCTTCTAATAATAAAAATTGTCCTGATTTTACTGATATCATCAATTTGTTTGATATGCTGGGAAAAACATTGGTTATTGATGAATCTTTAATTTCATCTGCTACGGCTCTCGGATCTTGTGGTATTGCATTTTTTCTACGTTCTATTCGTGCTGCATCCCAAGGTGGTACGCAAATAGGATTTCATGCAGAAGATGCTCAGCTTATAGCTGCTCAAACAGCAAAAGGTGCAGCTGAGTTATTGTTGCAATTATCTTCTCATCCGGAAGATGAAATTGATAAAGTAACGACTCCTCACGGTATTACTATAGCAGGACTAAACGAAATGGAACATAATGGTTTTAGTTCGGCATTTATAAAAGGAATTGTTGAATCATACACTCAAGCTATTAAAAAAAATAAATAATTATGAAAAGGACATATTTGTTAATTCTTATTGGAATATCATCAATGTTGATGTTTTCTTGTTCTCAGGAAAAAGAACTTGCTACTGTTGAAGACTTTGCGGAGTTATCAGCTACTTATGTTGCTAATATTAAAGAATTCGAAGGGCGGATTAACCCGACGGATTTAAACTCTTTCCAACAATTAAATGATTCAATCCGTATCGAAAAAATGGCGGCTGACAGTGTGTTATCTGCTCTGTATACATCTATTAAGGATACGGTTTTTGTGTCGTTTACCCAGTCGGAAAATAATGATAAAATAGCAATTCAGGATGTGTGGATAGTTGGTGCAGATTGCAATCAGTTGTTTATTGAAGCACGGGTAAAAGCTCTCGATAATAGTGCTCTTCGCGGACCGTATACCAGCATTTCTGCTTTTGATTCGGAAGGAAAACGCATAAATGTTGGCGGTGGAATTGGCGGTCCTGCAGATACAAAATTAGAAGCAGGAGAAGTATATGTTTTTAGCGGAAAAATTGATAAAATTCATTTGTTACAAGATTTTAGCCATTTACAATTTGATGAGAAAATTAAAAAGTGGTAATAACGTGAGTTCAGAACGCATAGAAATAGCAAGATTCGATTAAAAATAATGAGTATTATCGGGATAAATCGAATTGTTTTTAACCCAAGTTGTTAGTTAAAAAACATAACTATCACAATATGAGAGTAGAGC
>CAZLCY010000013.1:0-23731 GCA_964558075.1 uncultured Bacteroidales bacterium | reverse complement strand
TCTTTTTGATATCTATTCATTGCCTGTAGTATGCTCCATTAAAATGCATGGTAACTAGTAAATATCCACAAGTACTTGTTAATATTTCCACTATCCACACAGGTGGTATTTTTATGTAAATCAGTAAAATAACTATTTTTTTTGTGAATATTTCATAATCAAAAGTAGCAAAAAAAGTTCATATAGCATATACCTAAAGTGAAATACATTCTCCGGGACTTGTGATTTTTAGTAATTGCTTGTTTGTAACATGTGTGTATATTTCGGTGGTTTTGGAACTGCTGTGTCCTAATAAGCTTTGTATAAAGGCTGCTACACGAATCCATTCGTGTGGCTTGAACTAAAACATTATCTTGAAACAATACCTTCATCAACAGGATTATTAGGTAGTATCCTCAAAGATAACAATAAATATATGTTTTTTTATCTCCAAAACACATCAAAAGAAACAAAGATATACCACAACATTTTGATATAAATGCACTGAAAAACACTCGCAATGAATAGTTTATAGACTACATTTTTAAGAAAAATATTTACTTTTCAATTTAAGTATTGGTTGTTCTATGTATTTATTACTCAACCATGCGACAATAATTGTAAGAACGGTATACAATGGCAAAATAAATACCCACAACAAACTACCGATAAAACTAAACATACCAAATGCTGTAAAATCAATAGATTCCCACCATGGTAAAATAAATGAATTTGACAAATAAAATCCAATAGGAATGTGATAAACATATATACCATACGAAATTCGTCCTATCTGAAGTACTCTTTTATGTGTAAGAAAGGTATTGATTTGCGAAAAAGAAAAATCGGAATGAACGCTCTTAAGCACAAAGTATAAAGAACACAAAGCCAAAACCGGTTCTTTTAATCGAAACACTGTTGTAAGACTCACAATAAGGAGAGCAACAAAAAATAATTCAACCACAGTAGAATTAAAAAAACTATCAGGCAACTTATTTTTATGAAATAATAATGCCCCAATAGCTCCTACACATAAAGAACCTGCACGGGGGAACAAACCAACATAATTATACGGCGTTACCGACTCGAATATATTATATGATAATTGTGCGAAACTAATAACGCATATGCCAAAAATTATCCAAAAAAGTGCTTTTGCATTATTCTTAAGCGGAATAATAAGGAATGGCCAAAACAAATAAAATTGCTCTTCAACCGCCAATGACCAAAAATGTGAAAGAGAATTATTTTCAATATCAAAATATACCCAGGCATAATTAAATGTATACGTTAAAAGATAAAGGGCATCATGCTTATAGGTATCGTAACTGACAATTAATAATACAGCAATTGTAAGATAATAAATTGGAAAAATACGAAGTGTACGTCGTCCTATAAATTTTGTGTAAGCCTGTTTAAATGAACCTTTTGATTTTAATAAAATATTCGTAATTAAAAAACCGCTAATTACAAAAAATAAATCAACCCCATAATACCCGGCTGATATATTTTGACCTATATCATGTGCAAAATGTTCAATCAACACAAACGCAATTGCGACAAAACGTAACCCGTCAATTTTATCAAAATATTTTCTCATTACTTACCGTATAATACTATTTTGTATTTTTTATAATTGGCTGAATGAGTACTGTATTATCTGTACCGATTATTTTCACATAATACACGCCCTCACAAAAAGAACGTATATCCATCGTGTCATAATTATTGTTCCATGTTTTTAAAATATTCCCGTTAGTCGCCAAAAGTTGTATTGAAAATATATTTGAATGTGGCAAATTAACAGAGAAAGTTGTTGTGACCGGATTAGGAAAAACAATAGAATTGTGTAATTGTACATTTTCAATGTTCACATTATTTCTACTTGTCTGAATTATAGTTACATTTCGTTGATGATATTTTTCATATTCATCAAACCAATATACCGTAGCAGTAGCTTTGCGTTCCTCTATCCAACTATCGGCAGTTAATTCAAAAGTACTATTACCCCAGCGATACACATTTTCGGTTTCTATCCATTCCGGAAAATCTATAATTCCCCAATTTGTATTAGCCGTTGCTTCTATAGAAAGTGTTAATTGATTTTCGGGAAAATGAAAAATTGAAGGATTAAATACCACTTGTGCCGGAGCCGGATCTTGTGTGATAATAATATGGTAATTCGTTTGATTATCACATGCAACTGTAATAGTATCAATCCTATAATATGTTTCCATATTTTCCTGCACCGTTATTGTTGTAAACCCATTATTGTCTTTTGCTGAGGGAGTTGTTGTTACCCAATCTGCCTCTCCGCTAATACTCCATGCAGTATTATTATTAATCAAAATTTGCTGCGAACTCCCCTCTTGATAACTCAAATCAACACGCTCTGCAGAAATCCCAATATCAGAAGCTTCCTGAATAATTTTTACTGTACCATATATATACTCTCCCGAAGTACCGAGCCGTTTAATCGTTATATATCCTATTCTATTAATTATTAACGGATTTTTAACAGCCGTAGCAGTAATAGAAGCCGACGATGAAAAACTATTTTTGTTTACCATTATCCAGCTTGGTTTTTCAGTTATTTCCCAATATGTTTGAGAATTTACAGAAAAAATCGTCGAACTGCCGGTTGCTGCACCTATCGAAATAGTAGTATCAGAAATTCCATACGTTGACGCACTTTGTGTAATTGAGATTTTGGTATCAGCAAAATATTCCCAATTTTCATTTACACAGTACACAACAATTTCTGCTTTTCGGTTGATGGTAAACGCATTTTCTTCCGCAACAATATTCATAACCCTATTTCCACTTCCCCAAACAGTATCAGCGGTTATCCAATCGGGAATATTATAGATTCCCCAATATGTGTCGGAAGTGATTGTAAAGCTAGCCGTACTTTCATCACCTGCAGCTAACTGTATACTATGCGTAGAAACAGAAAGAGTCTGCGAAAGAGAAATATGACTCACAAACATACATGTTATCATTACAAATAAATAGTTTTTCATGTTGATTATTGTTTTAAATGATTATTGTTTATATATAAAATAGCCTTGTCCGGGAACCATTTCGAATAAAGAATTTTGATTACTACCCGATTCATAAAATCCATCGAAATTTTTTATTATCAAATTCTCATTATCAAAAATAGTTGTAATATTATCAGCTGTTTGAAACGGGAAACCTGTCAAATTCCACCCATTTGATAAAAGATTTGAAAATTCTGTATAAGAATAATCCGGTGCCACACCGCTCAAAGTAAAACTTACGGGCTGAGATAATTTTATTAAATATCCTTCCTCTACATTTATTTCTTGCAAAGAATTAAGTTCTGCTGCAATATTCGGTTTATAAAAACCGGTATTATTCTTAATGGCACTAAGATTTTCGAGTATTGGCGAAAAAACAGTTTCTATACTATTATCACTCATTATAAGATTACACGAAATAAGATTCCAACCTTCCGAAAGATTATAGGTATACGAACGAACATTTTGATTTCCTATTTGCCAAAACAATAGCCATTTATATGAGGTTTCACCATTTGCTTTCAACCAATAACAGAGCACAGAATCAACTCGACTGTGTTGATTTGCATTGACTTCTGCAGTAAACACAATGGTCGTATCGCCTTTCTCAAAAACACTATCTTCCCGTATCCATTCGGGCAAATCAGATAATCCCCAATATGTATTACTTTCAACAATAAATTGTTGGACACCGCCATTTTCGTTAAAAACAAGTCTCTCCGGTGAATTCAAAAACAATGGCTCAGATGCCTGTTGAACAACTTTCACATATTGTGTTTGGGAATTTTGATACTGTATTTCAAGTACAGAAATCCGCGAATAAATCTCAGGATTTTCTTGTGCTGTTACTCTTATCGTAGTATTTCCTATTCCCGAATTTTTATCAAGACTCAACCAACTATCATTTATTTGAATAGTATATGAATCGGGATACAGAATTGAAAAATCGACAGTACTTCCGGCTGCAGAACCAATAGAAACAATACTATCAGACACTCCCTGCACACCGGCTGTTTGATGCACCGTAACAATTCCCTCAACAAATGTATTTTGATATTCCCGTTTCACAATAAACCTTGCAGTGCGAACTCCGGAGTACGGATTTTCTTGTGCGGTTACTGTTATTGAAGCATTACCCGTTCCCCGAGTATGGTCAAACGATAACCAGTCCGGAACTTCTATTATTTCCCATACAGAATTTGTTTGGACAGAAAATGATGCAGTACTTCCGTGTTCGTAACCTATATTGAGAACCGAGTCTGACAGACCCTCTGTGTTTGCAGATTGGGTTACCAATAATTCATAATGTCCTGCATAATTCATATCTTTATCTAACCAATACGGAAGAAGAGTTGCATTTCTTTCTACCATATACGGATTGGGAGTTGCAGAAACAGAAAAACTGGTATCTCCAAAGGCAAAAACAGATTGATTTATTATCCAATCCGGAATTTGACCTATTCCCCAATACGTATTCGATAAAACAGAAATTGTACTGTTTAAATTATAATCCGAACCAAAATTTATATGAGACTGAGAAATCTGAAGACGAGGTAAACTCGGATTTTGAGTAACCGATATACGATATACTTCCCCATCAGCTAGTTCAATATTAAAAGTAACGTTACGACTATATATTTCCGCATTTTTCTGAGCAGATATCGTTATCATATCACTTCCCGTACCGGAAGTTTTAGAAACACTAAGCCAATCAGGCAGTCCGGTAATTGTCCATGATTTATCGGTAAGAATCATTATATCCTCAGAACTTCCTGCATTGTTTGATAACAATATATTATCATTTGAAATCCCCACACTCGAACCAGACTGATAAACAGCGACTTTTCCTGTCACAAAAACGGAATCAGCCGTCAATCGATGAACTAAAATATACGCTTCACGTGTAGAAATTCGTGGGTTCTGATGAGCCGTAAATTGAATATTGGCTGAGCCTCTCGAATAATTATTTTCAACTATAAGCCATTCCGGCACATCAGACACTTCCCAATATGAATCTGAAACAATAGAAAGTTCCGCCGAACTGTTTTCATCAGCATCAATGTACACAATAGAATCTGCCAGACCTATAGAATGTGCCGCTTGTGTAAACGTAATAAGAGTATCAGCAAGATAATTTCCGTACGAGTCAGTCCAATACAAAATTGTATTATCAGTCCGACTGAGCATATATGCATTTTCGTCAATATCAAAATAAACAGTTTTATCGCCACTTCCCCATACTGTTTGAGGATGTATCCATGAAGGATACCCATACATACCCCAACTCGTATTCGAAGAAATAGTTATTGAAACCGAAGTATTTTCATGCCCGGTTTCAATATTTGTCGGCGAAACAGTAAGCGTTTGTGATAACAAACTGTGAAAACTGAACAAAAACATAATAAAAACATACCAAAAATACTTCATATTTAATTTGATTTTAAAAATCCTTCCATTGATTAATTTTTTCAGAAATAATTGATGTACATACAGAATCATCAATAAATTGCCAATCAAGACTATTTAAAGACGTAGTATTATCTTCGGAAACATGAAAAAACAAAAGTGATTTTACCATTGGATATTTTTGAGGAAAAGAATCTAAGGCTTCTGCATACCATTGATTTTTATCTCCCCCATATTTCAATGTTGCGAATTCTGCAATCATAATAGGTTTATCATAATAGCTGAAATGAGTATAATGCTTATCAAACAATTCACTAAAAGAAAGCCAGCCTGCCCAGCTAACAGCTTCGCCATAATTAAGAATATTCATTCCTATATAATCTACATATTCATGTCCCGGATAATACTCATCATAGTCGAGATAACTAATATGCGGACACCAAACCCAAATAACATTATCAACATTTTGCTCAGTAAACAATTTGTGCAAATGCCTCCATGCATGTATATATTCATATGATTTATTATTCTGAGGTCCCCACGCATAGCGATAGGCATCATTCATCTCGTGTCCCCATCTGATAAAAATCGGCACTTTAATTTTTTTAATTTCACGTGCCCACTCAAGAATATATTCATCGTATAAGCCATTGGCAATATCAGCCATGCCACCTTCATTACGTTCTCCGGCAGAACGTAATTGCGGATATTTTCGAGATTCAAATCGTTGCAACCATGGTTCCCATGTTATTAATGGCAAAGAACCTTTATTAATAATATTTTTCACTCGGGTAACCGGAAATTTTTGTTCCCTTCGGCTACCCCACGGAACATATATTTGAATAAGCGGAAAAGTTGTTTCAAGTTTTTGCTCTAATCGAAATATTGAACCGAAATTTTTTTCTGCGTCATCATCATGAGCACCCAATAAAATATGAGGCGGATTCAATACAGAATCCTTATAATATTTATTTTTTGCAAACCATTGCATCTGTTTACTTCGTTCAGTATTTGAGTTTTGTAACAAAGTATAAAATTCAAAATCACTTCCTTTTTTTTCCACAGTTTCAAAAAAATCAAGTACCGAATGCTGTATTGTTTTATTTACGGCAACAATACCAAACAACAAAATTGCCGTTAAACCAATAAATGCAAGCAATTTCATACTTCGCATAATTTTTTTATCAAACACATTATTTTTTGTCATGGCTTCAATTCTTTTAAATAATCGGAAATATCATAGTGCGGTTTAAACCCTAACATGCGAGAAATTTTAGACCGATTACCAACCATATTCCATATTTCATGTTCTCGATACGGAATAGCTCCAAATTTAATCTCACAATTACTATTACATACATTTTTACATTCAACAACCAAATCACGAAGCATTTCGGCTCGTCCACTGCACACATTAAACGTTTCGTTTTGTGCAAGAGGATGCGAGGCTGCCAGTAACAGAGCTTGCAAAACATCATTTACATGTAAAAAATCACGAACTTGTTCACCATGAGTCATCTCAAAAAACGGAGCATGTACTAATTGCTGCATCATTTGAGGTATAAAAAAATTCTGCGGCATACCCACACCATAAAAATTAAACAAACGCAAAATGGTATATCTGTTTTTATTAATAAGAGAAAAATATTGAACAAATTCTTCGGCCAGAATTTTCGATATAGAATACGAAGAAATCGGATCCGGATTCATATCTTCTGTAAAAGGAGGTGTATTTTTGGAACCATATATTTCGCTTGTACTCGTAAAAACAACATGAGCTTGCGTATATTTTTTCAGTGCAATTAATAAATTGACCGTACCCACATAATTAACCTCATGTATCTGCTCAAAATTTTCAAGCCCTCTCCCTCTATGTAAAAGAGCTGCCAAATGAAACACAATATCGGGTTGAATACTTTGTATACAAGCACTCACAGCATAACGATCGGTAATATCAACACAGAACTCATTATCATGAATACAATCTTTCGTGTCAATACAATACACCTCAGCATTATGCTCACGAAGCATCGCACATAATTTTTCACCCAAAAAACCTTTACCCCCGGTCACTAATATTTTTTTTCGCTTAAAATCTATTGCGTCCATATTGTTTTTTGTGTAAATGCATTTGAAACATACAATTCCAAATCGTCGTGAGTATTAATCTGACCAGAATCATAAAAATTTTTATACCATCGAATTGTGTTCCGAATAGTTTCATCAATATTCCATACAGACTTCCATTTTAAGAGTTTATTTGCTTTTGAGCAATCAAGCATCAACAAATTAGCTTCGTGAACATCTGCTTTATTTTTCGAATACTTTGTTTGTATAGTACTCCACTCCTTTTGAGCACGTTTCACAATCTCATTAACCCTAAGATTACTTTCCTGATCAGGGCCAAAATTCCAGGCATCAGCATATTCAGTTTTACCTTCAAGCAATCTCCAGCCCAACGTGAGATAACCGCTCAGTGGTTCCAATACATGTTGCCAGGGACGAGTTGCCAGAGGATTACGAATAAACACCGATTTTTCGAGAGAAGCTGCTTTTACAATATCAGGCACCAATCTGTCTTTAGCCCAATCCCCACCACCAATAACATTACCGGCTCTTGCACTTGCCACCAAAACCGTATGTTTTGTTCCATAATCCTTACTATTGAAAAAAGAATTTCTATAAGAAGCAGTCACAAGCTCGGTACAACCTTTCGACGCACTGTAAGGGTCAAAACCACCCATTGGATCATTCTCTCTATAGCCCCAAATCCACTCTCTATTTTCGTAACATTTATCACTACTCACCACCACAACAGCCTTAACTGATTGTGTGTTACGACATGCCTCCAAGACATGAGTTGTTCCCATTACATTAGACGAAAAGGTTTCTACAGGATTATCATACGAATCCCTTACCAAAGCTTGTGCTGCTAAATGAAATACTATATCAGGTTTAATTTCTGCACAAACACGTGCAATTTTTTTCTCATCACGAATATCACCAATTATTGAATGCACAGGCGGTGCCCACATAAAATGATTTGGTTCTCCCAGCGACTCAAGAGCGAAACCATACACATCAGCTCCCATTAGATACAGCCAATGAATAAGCCATGAACCTTTAAACCCGGTGTGACCGGTTACCAAAACACGTTTACCGGAATACACTCCGCCAAAAAGATTTGTAAATGCTACCATACTTTCCATTTTGCTTCACCTTTTTCCCATAAATTATTAAGTTTATTTTTATCTTTCAGGCTATCCATTGGTTGCCAAAAGCCATTATGTTTAAAGGCAAACAATTCCTTATTACGAGCAAGATTTTCAAGAGGAGAGTTTTCCCACACCGTATCATCGCCTTTGGTTATATAATCAAGAACCCGCGGTTCACATACAAAAAAACCACCATTTATCCAATTCCCGTCACCACGAGGTTTTTCAAGAAAATTAGAAATTGCCGCATTATCACCTATTTCAAGAGCACCGAAGCGTCCTTCCGGCTGCACCGAAGTCATAGTTGCAGCACCACCATGACTTTTATGAAATTTCACTAATTCAGTAATATTCACATCGCTTACACCATCACCATAGGTGAGTAAAAAAGGCTCATCACCAATATGTTGTTTAGCTCGAAGAATACGACCACCGGTCATGGTATTTAAGCCCGTTTCAAGTAAAGTTATCTTCCATGGTTCCGAATTATTATTCAATATTCGCATATCATTATTAGAAATATCAATAGTAATATCGCTCTGATGAAGAAAATAATTATAAAAATACTCCTTTATGACATAACCTTTATAACCTAATAAAATAACAAAATCATTAAATCCAAAATGAGAATATGATTTCATTATGTGCCATAAAATTGGCTGGTCTCCTATTGTTACCATAGGCTTCGGTTTATTATGTGTTTCTTCGCTGAATCTGGTTCCATAACCACCGGCAAGAATTAAGACTTTCATAGGTTTATATATTTAATTAATTTTTTATATCACTTATTTCGTTCCATGGCTCACTGTCAACGTTTTTATTTTTTTTGTTTACAAGAAATAAGGCCATAGCAGCAAGAAGAAATGCCACAAAGGCAAAACCAAGCATTACCCATACCCGTGAAGTTGACGTAAGCAAATCGCCGGGTTGAATAAAAAAACGTCTGTAAATTAGGACACCCACCGTAGTAAATATAAACAGCAAGACGTACCAAAACAATGGTTTTACAAAAGGCGATTGCACATTTCTACCTTTTTTTTCGGTAGGAACATACGGTATTTTAATATTAATAAGACTGAGCACCAAAGAATACAAAAAAACCGGCCACATAGCATATTTTAAAATCATAGCATTAAAATGAAATCCCCGCTCTCGTTTAGAATCACACATCCATTTTTGTGTATACAGATTAAATAAAACTGCTGCGACAAATAACCATGAACCATGTATAAAAAACTCACTAATTGTCATATTTACCGGCATCGTATCTGTCAGTAAAAAAAGAAAGGGGAACAGAGTAAATAAAAACACGGTAAGTCCATTTATATAATAAGAAGCTACTGAAATATAGGTTATTTTTTGTTTCCAATTAAGTTTGTGGAAAACCGCAGGAAGATCAACAAACAAGACCTCCAAAGCACCCCGAGCCCATTTAAGTTGTTGGGTACAAAAAGTATGAAAATCTTCGGGAACAAGTCCCCTGTTTACAACTACCGGATTATACACAGATTTCCACCCGGCTGCATGCAATTGTAACGAAGTTTGTAAATCTTCGGCCAATCCCTCAACATGACCGCCAATACTCTCAAAAGCAGCTCGTCTAAACGTACAATTTGCACCAATTGCAACAGCCGAATCATTACCATAATAGCCCATTTGAGTAATACCATAAAAAGCATATGTTTGCTGAGCGGCTCCTTTTGCCACAAAACTCCTGTATTGATTGTAATATGCTTGTGAAACCTGCACAAAGCCAACCTCAGAATCTGTAAAATACCCAAGAACTTCATCAAAAAAATTAGGAAACGGAATATGATCGGGATCAAGAATAAGAATAAATTCTTCCGTAGTCTTTCTTAATGCCTTATTTATTTTTCCGGCTTTTGCTCCCGGTATATTCAAAAGTTCAAGCCATACAGCACCATGCTTTTCAGCTGCATTTTTAAATGCCGGATCTTCTGTATTATCAAGTAAATATGTTGTGTGCGGATAGCTGACATGAGCACAGGCTTCTAAGGTTTTTTCTACCATTTCTAAGGGCTCTCCCTTATAACTGGTCGTAAAAATTGCAACACTCAATCCTTTAGGTGGTTTCGGAGCCGGTGTTCGTTTGACCGACACGTAGGTATACCACGTAAAAAGCATACGAATAATGCCATACCAAAAAACCACACTAACAAGATAAAACATCCAACTTGTATCAATATGTTCTTCCTGAAACCACCACGCTCCAAAATTTATGATTGCCGCAACACCAAAGGCAAACAAAAAAAACAACACAAATCTGTCAAACATACGAACTGTAGCTGCCGAAGTGCTATGCCAGAAAGAGTTATATGTATGCTGCCTTTTATTTTTCATAGCTTAGAACTTTTTTTATGCCAACTTCCAAAAAATCTGTTTGGTAATAGAAATTCGGATAACTCCGTTTATATTCTACATTACCGATAATAGTAGGGGTAATAAGAATTCGAGATTGAACACGAATCTCAAAAGGTTCAAAAGCCTCTGTATAATATCCGCGTTCTACCACAAGGTCTAATTCTTCATTAAAATAACCATACATATATGGCGTTTCAATCTCCGCATCGAAGCCATAAGATGCCGAGAGCGAAATATTTATTTTTTTATTTGGCGTAAATGAAACAAGTGCTATTAAACTATTGACTTTTTGCTTCATGGGGGTTATATAGGGATGAAAATGTCCCTCAATATCATTACCTAAAAAAACCTCCTTGAACAACTCATTCTTATCTAATTTATGCGTATAAATATCATTTTTTGAAGTTGTATTACTATATCCATATCCGGCCATAATAGTATATTTTGCACTCACATACAGTGGCGTAACAAACCAGCCATATAGTGTTGTTATAGCATTATTATCATCAAATAGTGATGACTGATACGCAAGTTCACCTTGAATTCCATCCTTTTTTTCACGCGTTATTGAACATTTTAATTCATTAAATAATACCGCTGTATCTAAATTTTTAAATAACCACACATACGGTTTTCGTTCGAGTTGAGCATTTAATTTCACCGTTGGCATAAGCAATTGCTCCAATTCCGCATTCCAAATCATATAGCCGGAATTTTCGGGATAAAAAAAAGTTCCGACACCTATAGCACCTCTGGTTTTGGACTGAGAAATAAAAAATGAATTATGCAGAGATATTTTTTTTGCATGAACGGAATTTTCGGAAGAATCAAAAACCATAGATTCAATATGTAACGCAGGTGTAAGCAAAGAATTAACAAACATGCCGGTATGCACCTTTGTATGCACTTTTGTTAAAGGCTGATTGTCTTTAAAATACCCTACATTAGTCAATACATATGGCTTTGCTGAACGATTTATTTCATTACGCAATTCTTTAATATTTACAGCATTGTGTGACAGTTCCAAAGCTTTATCCACATAACGCAAGGCACGAGTATAATTACCCTGCCAATATTCAATTT
This sequence comes from uncultured Bacteroidales bacterium, assembly GCA_964558075.1. Taxonomy (GTDB): domain Bacteria; phylum Bacteroidota; class Bacteroidia; order Bacteroidales; family UBA1715; genus JAQICB01. Next base: position 11,622 of record CAZLCY010000013.1, on the reverse strand, counting down.
TTGCTAGATATTCATATATCTTAAAATTAAGAGTATCAACTTCCACAAAATCAATCAGCAAAGATTTTGCACATTTCAATTCACCTATATCAGTAAGCTTAAAAGCATAATCGAGAAGTAAATCTTTATTTTCAGGATGAGCAGAAATATTTGCCTTATATACCGATTTCATTTCATCGGTACGCCCGGTATAAAAAGCAGCTTGTCCGTATAACCATTCTACATACACATCTCCCGGATGATTTTCTCTATATTCACCGAGAAGGATATACATAGACTTATATTCATGTAACTCCTGCAATCCGACAGCAAAATTCATTGTATCGGTAATGTGCTGAGAAAAAACAGAAACGTTAACACATAATAAAAGAATTACTACTATTTTTCGTGCTATTTTTTTAATATGAAAATCTAATTGATGCATGTCTTTTTATAAATTTGCACCATAGACATTCATCACATAAAAAATACGTACTTCATATGTGAAAAATGCATAAAAAATGTACAGATTCAGCTCAAAAAAAACATAAAACACTCAACAACAACATAATAAAAACCACAACAAAAGCCTTTGTGAAATTCAAATAATGTTTCTACTTTTACAGGAAACTTTTCCCCTACGTTTTTATATGAAAAAAAATAACTTTTGAAACAATCCGATTCACACATATTACACGAAATAAGAAACAATAACAGTCAAGTTTTTGAGGAATTGTATAATGCTTATTATGTATCATTATGCCACTTTGCATATAAATATATTGATGACAAAGATGAGGTTGAAGATATTGTGCAAGAAACAATGACAAATATATGGGAAAAACGAAAAACAATTATTGTTGAAAATTTCAAAAATTACTTGTTTACTTCAGTAAAAAACAAATGTTTAAACAGAATACACCATAAAAAAATGCAAAACAAACATCATTCTGCAATTGCACATGATATATTATTATTTGAAATTGAATCTGACACAAACTATACAGAAAGATTTGAAAAAAGCACACAAGAAAAAGTTGAAGAGGTTTTACAACTTTTACCGGAAAAAATGCAAAATGCACTACGCATGAAATATATTGAAGGATTAAATTCAAAAGAAATAGCAGAAATTACACACACATCGAACCGTACAATTGAAACACAACTATATAAAGGAATGAAAAAAATTGCAGAAAATTTTAAGCATATTTTTGATAAATTATTTATTTTTTTATTTTTTTAAGGTTATGAGTACGCAAATTTTACCATACATTTGTCATTAGTACATGAAACAAGAAAATGAACATATCGACATATCAATAGTGCTGTTGCGATACATAAACAATGAAGCAACAGAACAGGATATGCACATAATTCGCAAATGGTTAGATGAAGATTCTTCTCATATTGCCTATTTACAAAAATTACGATTAGAAAATGAAGTAACAAAATCAGCATTACAACAAACAGATTTTAACACCGATAAAGCTTATTCTCAATTTCAGAAAAAAATATCCGGCAAGACACACAAAACAATACTAAAACGCATATACATTTCTGCAGCATCTGTAGCAGCTATACTTATTCTTGTTTTTGGTGTATACTCTCTTCTCAAAACAAATACAACAATACCACACAAAACACAATATACCGCACAAGAAGATTCAATTTCTAACATTACACTTCCCGACAAGAGTTCTGTTTTTTTAAATTCAGGAAGCACTATTGTTTATGATAATACATATAATAATGATAAACGAAAAATAAATCTATCAGGTGAAGCATTTTTTTCTGTTCAGCCCGATTCAACAAAACCTTTTATTGTAACTATTGAAAACATAAACATACAAGTCCTTGGTACGTCCTTTTCTGTTTTTCATGATTCGGTAGCAAATGAAATTTCAATAACCGTAAAAACAGGGAAAGTAACCATTGATTATTTTGACACAGCCATAATTCTACAAAACTCTGAGCAAGCTACAGTTAATATTACACACAAAACTATATCAAAAAAATCATTGGAAATAAACAACACTGATGCATGGGTAACAGGTGTTTTAAAATTTGAAAACACTCCTCTTACAGAGGTGATTAAATCTCTTAATAAACATTTTAAATATAGTATTTCAATAGCTTCCGAAGACCTAAAACATAAGAATATATTTGCAACATTCAATAAAAACGATGGCATTGAAATTATTTTACGTACCTTAGCATTAGGATTACCAGCACAATATGAAAAGAATAACGGAGAGTATGTTTTATATGATAAAAACCATAGTAAAAAATAATATTATATATATTTTTTCTCTTTTTTTTATTCTTACGCTTACACACAAACAATCGTATGCTAATCACGACATTCTCAATAAAACATTATCCATTAAAGTCGAAAACAAAACAATACCCGAAATTATTACTCTGATTGAACAAAAATTAGACGTTCGTTTTTTTTATAGTGCAGAAATATTTGATCTTAACAAAAAATACACTTTTAATTATACAAATGTGAGTTTGGGCTTTGTTATAAGTAATTTTATTTCTACCGAAGATGTGCTTCTACACATTTTAGATACAACTATAATTTTTTATAAAAAAACCGGACTTCCTCCTGATAATTCCGGAAAAAACTACCAACTACCCAACTATAAAGAAAAAGAAAACCCACATACCTCCCGCACAATACTTATTGATACACTTAAACAAATAATTTACGATAGTATTACAATTCAAAAAATTGACACTATCATTATAACACAATATGACACCATACAAGTAAATATTACACAGTCAAAAAAAGAAATACACAAATCAACAATCGTACAGGCACATACGGGATATGCTTTTTTTTCACAAAATTTTAAAACTGAAAACAATATGATAGACTCCTTATATAAAAAATCGGTTGATTTGAATCCACAATCATTATTATTGGGAGTTGGTTTGGGATTATCGTACAATTCATTTACCATATCGTCAGGCATACAATTTCACTCAGTACAAAAAGATGTACTATTTGACTATACTTATTATTATACCGACACAACCGATATAATCGGATACATTCAAAAAGGACCTCCTGAAGGTGTTCCCGGAGAAGGAGATAAAGGAAGCACAGAACCTATTTACAGAACAGACACTATCAATGTGTACAATAAAGATATCCTTACAAGCAGGTATGCATCTATTCCTTTAGATATTACATATTCGTATCAATTGTTTCCCAAAATAGCTGTTTCGACACAACTTGGACTACTTTATTCTATACTAATACATTCCAATGGTACATCTATAAATTCCGAACATTCATTAGTCTCAGGTAATGATTTGCTAAGCCGTTCATACCTATCAGCACACACAAATTTTGGAATTAACTACACCATAAAACCTAAACATTCTATAAAATTATGCTACGGTTTCAGACATTCTCTTACAAATATATTTAAAAACAAATCCGACTTCACAATGTCAGAAAAAGCACACATTGTATCTTTATCATATTCATATACTATATCCCGAAAATAAAGCTTGAGAACACACTGCCATATATAAACACAGCACACATGAAAACTGAAGGAACTCCTTACACTAATTTGACCTTAAAAATCGTAATAAAAATTATTGAGAGTTGTTCGGAATGCCAAATAATACATTAATTCCGAATCATCCTGATTGGCAAGATATTGTTTACGATGCGTTAATCCAAGAGTAATATTCATATTATTGTGCGGATTTATCATATACGAAACCTGTAAATTTTTATAAGTAATAATTTTTTGAATTGCTAAATCTGCAATGGTGTTTTCATATTCCGCCGAACGAGTTTGATATAATTTAAATATATCATTTCCGTAATTTGTACCTGCCGAATCTTGCCCACCGACTATATATTGATATTTAGCTTCGAAAAACCAGCGTTTATACTCATAGCGAAGAAAGGAAACCGATTCGTAAAAATTAGAACCTCCCGGATGTGCAAGCGGCTGCAAAGCATGACCATACTGCTGCGATTCAAGAAAATGTGAATACATAAACGGACGCACATAATTTATTTCTGTTTGCACATCAAGATGCGAAATGCCGGCAACATCATATGTTTTATACCCTGCCTGAATTGCATATTTATTACCCCAATACCCGTTTCGAGCTTTCATTTCTTCAAGTTTAAACTCGTCTATTAATAACTGCCCATATAAAATATGTGATTTCCACAAACGCAATTTACCGGTTAGCCCCATCATTACATTATCGGGCGAACCGATTTGAAATTCAACCGGTCGTAAAAAAATTACCGGATTCAGATAATTAAATTCAAATCCCCGGTGATTACCGAGCGTGTCTTCATGAGCCCAAATAATTGTTTCGAAAAAACCAATATTTAACCAATCGGTTACTGCCCAATCAAGATAATGCATAACATTCCATTTTATGGGATACCGTGTGTTCGGCAAATGCGGCTCATCTATATACATATGCTGCGACCACATATTGGTATATTTAATATTCCAAATATCAGTTGTTATTTTAAAATACGGGTAATTATGTGCATTATCTGATAATAAAAGAGAACGATATCCATCTCCGATAAAGTGTTTGCCATGACCTAATTCAAAGGCAAAATTTTCCGAAGGAACATACGAAATATATGCATCTGCGAATGCATAATCCAAACCATCATCTTTAAAAGATTTTGCACGACTCATGCCGGGGACAGTGTTTTTGCCAATTTCGCGAATACGGTCGTATCGATAATCCCGAAATTTCGACTGAATTTCATAAAAAGACGTGAAAAGGAATATTTTATTATTAATAGTAGCATTTACAATTATTCCCCGAGAATTTATCCATCCTTGAGTGGTATCGCCAAATTCTCGTGATGTTTCGAAATTACCTGCAGGATTAACCGTAAAATGAAAATTATTTGAAGGTACCGTAAATTCGAAAATATTATTATTCCACACATGGTTCAAAATATTCGATTGCAGAGGCTTTATGTATAGAGTATCAAGACTCACAATCCTTGAAACTTCAGCCATATTATATGGTTTTACGGCTGTATGGAAAGAACTATCGGAAGTGTAAACATAACGGTCAAACGGACGATACGAGTGGTTGCGAAAATGAGAATTTTGTCCATACAAAAAACCCGAAACTACCAATAATAAGGCAAAAACAACATTTTGTTTATAATCCATCACGTTTCAAAATTGTTTTAATAGTTTTTAGAATAATCATAAAGTCAAGTTTCAACGACCACGTATCGATATACTGTAAATCAAGTTTCATCCATCGTTCAAACGGAATATTATTTCGTCCCGAAACCTGCCAAATACAAGTAATTCCGGGTTTCATTGAAAGGCGACGCAATTGCCAACGCTCATACTTTTCAACTTCAGATGGTATGGGAGGGCGTGGTCCTACAATTGCCATATCTCCTTTTATAACATTAAAAAATTGAGGTAATTCATCAAGACTGGTTTTTCTCAAAAATTTTCCAACCCGCGTTACCCGCGGGTCATTTTTCATTTTAAATACCGGTCCGTCTTGCTCATTAACGATAGACTCCTTCTGCTCTTCTTCTGTTTGCAAAACCTTTTCTGCATTCGGAATCATACTGCGAAATTTATAAAGTTGGAATTTTCTTCCGCGAAGACCTACCCGAGTTTGTTTGAAAATAACCGGACCTTTCGGAGAATCTATTTTTATCAATAGTGCGATAATTAGAAAAATCGGCGAAAGAAACAATAATACAATAAGCGAAAAAAAGAAATCAAACACCGCTTTAAATGATAAATAAATATAATTATTCGGCGTATTTTGAAACGTGAAAAACGGAATTTCATCTAAATATTGAATACTCGATTTAGCCTGAGCAATATTCAGAAACTGAGACGACATACGAAACACAACACCTATTTCCAGACAAGAATAAATAAGACGAATTATATTTTTATCGAAATGCCCTTCACTAAACAAAACTTCATCTACCGTATGTTCTTCAATATACTCAGAAATATTAAGCGTTGGGGGTAATATAGGATATACCGAAGCATAGTTATCAATAACATCGCGGTTGTCTGTTACAACCCCGATAATATTATAGCCCCAAAATGTGTTTTTTTCAATTTTTTGAATAAGTCCTTCCAAGTCCTCATCACCCACAAGCATAACATTAACAGTATTCTTTCCTTTACGGCGATATTTTTTAAAAACATAATAAATATCGATTTTCAGAAGATATAAGCTTACTAAATTAACGCCGCTAAACACTACCAAAACACTTTTTCTTACAGAATCAAGATCGAAGATAACTATAAGTAAGAATAATAAACCGACACCAATAGCAACTAATATAAAATAAGCAAATAGTATATATGAATACGGATTGACCCGATAAATACGAGAAATATTATAAAACTTCAATAAAAAAAACCACAGAGGTCCGAGAAATAGAAGAAGAATAGAATAATCTTCGGTTATAACAATCTTTCCTTCAATAAAATATAACGCTATAAAAAATGAGAAATAGGTAAAAATGACCTCAACTACACCAATTAGATTATTAATTATCTGTTCCTTTTCCTTTAACATGTACGTAATGTTTATAACAACAAAAATATAACTTTTGTTTTCTAAATAAAATGAAATAATAGTTTTTAATTAGAAACATACCAATTAAATAATATTTCAATTCCCTCCTCAATTTCAATGGAATGGTGCCAACCCAAATCATGAATTTTTTGAGGATTCGTCATTTTTTTCATTGTACCGTCAGGTTTTGACGTATTAAAAAACAAATTCCCGACAAATCCAACACTATTTTTTATTGCATGAGCCACTTCATATATAGAAATATCTTTTCCTGTTCCAATATTAATATGAGTATTTCGCACCTCATTTCCTTCTCCTCGAACATCAGAAAAATTAACCTTTTCCATACAAAAAACACATGCCTCTGCCATTTCTTCACTCCACAAAAACTCACGTAAAGGAGCTCCGGAGCCCCATATTTCTACTTGCACCGAAGAATCTGAAAGCACTCGCACTCCATACTTTTCTAAAATCTTTTCTATTTCCTGTTGCGAATTCTGCCCCGAAACACCTTCAATAGGACGCTTGTTTAAATCGTGTTGTATTGCTTCCCAATTAGCAGTTTCTAAACATTTTCCGAGATAAATTTTCCGTAACAAAGCAGGCAACACATGCGAAGTTTCGAGATTAAAATTATCATTCGGTCCGTACAAATTTGTTGGCATAACCGAAATAAAATTTGTTCCATACTGCACATTATAGCTTTCACACATTTTAATTCCGGCAATTTTTGCAATTGCATACGGTTCGTTCGTATACTCCAAAGGAGAAGTCAACAAGCAATCTTCCGGCATAGGCTGGGGAGCTTCTTTCGGATAAATACAGGTACTACCCAAAAACAACAATTTTTTCACCCCGTACTCATAAGCACTATGAATAATATTATTTTGAATCATAAGGTTCTCATAAATAAACTGTCCGCGATAGGTGTTATTTGCCACAATACCTCCTACTTTCGCAGCAGCAAGAAACACATATTCGGGTTTTTCCGTTTCAAAAAAACGAGCCACCTCACCGGCATTCATCAAATCCAATTCTGAACGAGATTTACCAATAAGATTGATATATCCCTTATCTTTCAATGTTTTCCATATTGCCGAACCTACGAGTCCTTGATGACCTGCAATGTATATTTTCGATTTTTTTTCCATACCTAATTATCCACTAATACTCACAAATATACTCAAATATTTACAAAACAATTCGTTTAAATTCTAATCTATTAGCTCCAAAGTTTACCACTAACCCAAGCTTTTTTCCTGTTGCTTTTAAATAATTTATAACTTGAGCAAAATGACTTTTATCCAAAGAATTGCACGCTTTAATTTCAACAATTATAGAATTATAACACAGAAAATCAGCATTATATTTCTTCCGTAAACTAACTCCTTTATATTTTAGTTGCAAAGGCTTCTCACTTTCATATGGTATCTCACGATCTTCAAATTCTATAATCAGAGCCTCGTGATAAACAGCCTCAAGAAATCCTTTTCCCAATTCATTATGCACATCCATACACGCACCAATAATCTCAAAACACTCACTTTTATAAAGAATATCGTTCTCTTTCATTTGTGTTTTATTGGTGTTCATTAGTGGATAATATTATTCAAAATAATTCATAATTCTATATCCGCCTTCTTGTAAATACGCATTTTTTTGCATTAATTTCACATCAGATTGCATCATGTCTTTAACCAAAGCCGGCAAATCATATTTAGGAATCCAGCCAAGTTTCTCTTTTGATTTTGTTGGATCTCCAATAAGTAATTCAACTTCGGTTGGACGGAAATAGGCAGGGTCGATACCAACAATATCTTGATTTTTTGCTTGTTTCTCCTGTATTCCGGGCAAAAATTGCGATCCAACTTTTTGGATAAACATATCTTCATCTATCGAATTGATATATGCTTTTTCGTCAACCCCTTCACCTTTAAATACCAAATAGATTCCTAATTCGGCAGCAGCCATTTTTATAAAGTCACGAATTGTTGTTGTTATTCCGGTTGCAATCACATAGTCATCGGGCTTATCTTGTTGCAAGATTAAATACATAGCTTCGATATAATCTTTTGCATGCCCCCAGTCTCGTTGGCTCGAAAGATTCCCCATAAATACTTTATCTTGCATACCCAAAGCAATACGGCTTATTGCACGCGTCACCTTTCGCGTAACAAAAGTTTCTCCACGTACCGGCGATTCATGATTAAATAAAATACCATTACTGGTATGCATATTATATGCTTCGCGATAATTTACCGTAATCCAATACGCATAGAGTTTTGCAACAGCATAAGGACTTCGCGGATAAAAAGGTGTTTTTTCAGATTGCGGAACCTCTTGAACCAATCCATACAATTCTGAAGTAGACGCCTGATAAATACGTGTTTTTTGAGAAAGTCCTAACAAACGAACAGCTTCAAGAATTCGTAAAGTACCAATTCCATCGGTATTTGCAACATACTCCGGCTCATCAAAACTCACCATAACATGGCTCATTGCAGCCAAATTATATATTTCATCGGGTTGTACCTCCTGAATTATTTTCGTAAGATTCATCGAATCAGTTAAATCGCCATAATGCAAAATAAGATTTCTGTTTTCCACATGAGGGTCTTGATATAAATGATCGATTCGGTCGGTATTAAACAAAGACGAACGTCGTTTGATACCATGAACGATATATCCTTTTTTTAATAAAAATTCGGTTAAATATGCACCATCTTGTCCGGTTATTCCGGTTATTAAAGCTTTTTTTGCCATTTGTGAGAATATTGATTGATTAAAAATTTTACAAAAATATATTTTTTTAAATAATTACGTATACGCTTTCACATCCTTCTCCGTAATTTCAGAACCGCATAAAATAATAAGCCGTTCAATAACATTACGCAACTCACGTATATTTCCTGTCCACGGGAGTGTCTGAAGATATTTTATTGCAGCAGCACTACATGATTTTTTCGCAATACCCATTTCTTTACACACCGTCGTTAAAAAATGTTCAACCAGCAAGGGTATATCTTCATTTCGTTCAGCAAGAGGAGGCACCTCAATAAGAATAACACTTATACGATGATATAAATCTTCGCGAAAACGTTTTTCCCGAATTTCTTCCTGCACATTTTTATTTGTTGCAGCCAAGACCCGCACATCGACAGAAATATCTTTATCGCTGCCCACCCGGGAAATTTTTTGCTCTTGTAACACTCGTAACACCTTTGCTTGTGCAGATAAACTCATATCACCTATTTCATCTAAAAAGATAGTTCCTCCCTGAGCTTGTTCAAATTTACCTATACGTTGTTTTATTGCCGAAGTAAACGCCCCCTTTTCATGTCCAAAAAGCTCACTTTCAATCAATTCAGACGGAATAGCTGCACAATTCACCTCAATAAAAGGAGCTTTTGCACGGTCACTTTGTTCATGAATAGCCCGTGCAACCAATTCTTTTCCCGATCCGTTTGGTCCGGTTATTAAGACTCGTGCGTCGGTCGGGGCAATTTTATGTATCATATCTTTAATATGCATCATAGGAGCAGACTCACCTATCATTTGATATTTCGAAGAAATTTTCTTTTTAAGATGGGTTGTTTCGTTTACCAATACCGACTTATCAAGAGCATTTTTTACCGTTATTAACACCCTGTTTAAATCAAGAGGTTTTTCAATAAAATCGAATGCTCCTAATTTAATTGCTTCAACAGCCACATCAATTGTTCCGTGTCCTGAAATCATAACACAGGGCACATCGCCCCGTTCGGCGAGAGCTAATTTTAGAAATTCCAAACCATCCATTTCAGGCATTTTAATATCGGAAAACACCATGTCTACTTTATTATTCCGCAAAGTATCAAACCCCTCCTTGCCATTTTCGGCAAGAATTACCGTATGCGATTCAAATTCCAAAATATCTTTTAAAGAATTACGAATCGCCCGTTCATCATCAATTACGAGAATTACTGCCATATTATACTAATTTTAATAATTGTTCTTTTGTTATAGATACCACTCCCGGCATTTCACAGGCAAGACCGGCAGCAATATTTGATATACGAGCCAAATCGCCGTCAGGCAAACCCGCTATAAGGCATGCAACTGCAACACTAATAACAGTATCGCCGGCACCCGACACATCCGACACATAGCGAACTTGTGAAGAAATATGAATATACTCATCTTTATTTGCGATAAACACACCATGTTCGGACAAGGTAATCATTATTCGTTCGATGGAATGCTCAAGCATAAATTTTTTCGCAAGCATATGTAATGTATCCAAATCAGTTTTTTCACACACAGACTGAGTTCCATCGCAAAATTCTTTAAAATTGGGTTTAAACAATTGCACATTACTATAGTCTGTAAAATTATTTTTTTTCGGATCAACCACTACCGGGATAGTTTTTTTGCGAGCTGCACTCACAATACTTGAAATAGTATCGGCAGTAAGAACCCCCTTATCATAATCTTGTAACACAATTGCAGCAATTTCTTGTTGTTCTATAATATCAAAAACATGAGCACACAATTGTGCATTATCTTGTTTTGAAAGTGGCTCTATACGTTCATTATCTATACGTAACATTTGATGATTGCCACTCATCACCCTTGTTTTGACCGTTGTAACTCGTTGAGAAGAAACAAAACAACAATCTGCAGAAATATCTCTTTTGTGCAACACCGCACACAAATTCTTACCGGCATCATCGTCTCCAATCACAGAACACAAAATTGGAATTAACCCCAGAGCATGAATATTTTTTGCAACATTTGCAGCCCCCCCCAATCTGTTTTCCGTATGAGAAACATGTACAACCGGCACCGGAGCTTCAGGAGAAATTCGCTCAACAGCTCCCCACACATATGAATCAAGCATAACATCTCCGATAATTAAAATTTTCTGAGATGCAAGTGAATTAAAAATTTCCGAATAATTCATGTTTTTTTTTTATAATTCAAACATACAGGTTTTTAGCGAAAAAAACCTTGTTTTCGAAACAAAAAAGAGCATTTTAAACCATACAAATAATTTTTTTTATATTTTTTTTT
>CAZLCY010000012.1:0-26381 GCA_964558075.1 uncultured Bacteroidales bacterium | reverse complement strand
GCGACTATACATTCGCGGAAAGAACGTGGTAAACTCTGAAGCCCACACATACTCAATACCATTACTCACCTTCACATATTTTTCGCCCCGAGGAGTATAGGTGAATTTTTCTTCAACATTTGCAGATCCATCATTATTCCAGTCGGGTGCTGCATTATAAACCGGTCCGTACACAAGTGGATTAGAACCATACTGTTCACGATTCAAATACGACAACAAAGAAAATACACAATCCGGGGAATTCTCATTCATTGGAGGATTTGCATTCGAACGCACAAGAATCATTGCATACGAAGAATAACCAATCATAATAACAGCTGCTGCATTAACAATGGTATTCAATGCCCATAAATTTTTCGAGCCTATATAATAAATTAAAGCAGCCACACCTCCTAAAATTAGTATCCCAAGAATAAATGAGCTTGCAATAAATGGTATACCAACCAATAAAGCAACAACTGTTACCGCTATTGTTTGAATATTTATTGATGCTTTTTTATGAGTCACAATCATTGCATATACTAAAGTAGCAATTAGCAGAACAATATATACAATAAGTCCGGAATGAAACGGCATACCGAGAGTATTGACAAAAAACAACTCAAAGTACGATGCCAATTGAACCGAACCAACAATTACACCCCACATCATAAATGCAATAAGCATAAACGAAATAAGTCCGGCCACAATAACACCTTTGAGAGTAACCTCATATTTTTTAAAATAATACACATACACAATTGCCGTAATAGTCAATAAGTTAAGCAAGTGAGCACCTATTGATAATCCCATTAAAAATGCAATGAGCAAAATCCATTTATCAGACCAGGGTTTATCGGCAACATTTTCCCATTTTAGAATTGCCCAAAACACAACCGCAGTAAACAAAGAAGACAAGCCGTACACTTCTGATTCAACAGCCGAAAACCAAAATGTATCGGTAAACGCATATGCAGATGCACCAACAAGACCGGCAGCAAAAATCACAAAAAGAGAAATACTCGATAATGTTTTTTCTTCAAAAAACTTTCGAGCCAAATGCGTAATTGTCCAGAACAAAAACATAATAGTTGCACCACTTGCAACTGCCGTTAAAATATTAATAGCTTTGGCAATAAGTTCCACATTGTCACCCACAAAAATAGCAAAAAAGCGTCCCAACATAAGATAAAAAGGTGCCCCTGGCGGATGTCCGACTTCGAGTTTTGAAGCCGTTGCAATAAACTCTCCACAATCCCACAAACTAACAGTCGGTTCAAGTGTCAACAAATAAACAAGGGTAGCTCCAATAAAGGTTAACCACCCAATAATTAAATTATAAAAAGAAAATGTTTTTTTCATGTTAATGTATTATTTTTTTTACAAAAATAGGGAAAGCAAAATTTTTTCACACATTTTTCAACAAATATTTTACTCAAAGGTGTTCCACCCCTGTGCTTTAAGGTTTACAGGGCTACCTGAACGAGTTATCATAGACAAACTTTGTTCTTTTTCCACAATAGAGCCAATAACCGATACTCCTTTAATTTTCAGAACCTCCTTATACAAATCTATTGGCACCGTAAATAACAATTCATAATCTTCTCCACCATTTAATGCGGGGATAACCGGGTCAACCTCAAATTCGGCAACCACTTGTGATGTTTCTTTATGAATTGGTATTTTATCTTCATAAATATGACAGCCAACATTACTTTGCGAACAAATATGAAACAACTCTGACGATAAACCGTCAGATATATCAATCATAGCTGTTGGTACTATCTTCGCTTCGCATAATTGGTCAATAATATCTTTTCGTGCTTCGGGTTTTAAGTATCGCTCAATAACATATTCGTATCCTTCGAGTTGAGGTTGAGTACCACCTGTTTGCTCATACACAGACTGCTCGCGTTGCATAACCTGCAAGCCCGAATATGCAGCACCTAAATCACCACTTACACATATTAAATCATTAATCTGAGCAGTGTTTCGATATACTATTTGTTTCACAGGTACAGTTCCAATTGCGGTAACACTAATAGCCAAACCGGTAACTGAAGAACTCGTGTCTCCACCAATCAAATCAACATTATACACATCACAAGCAAGCTTAATCCCCTCATATAATTGTTCAATAGCTTCTACCGTAAATTTAGCAGAAACGGCAATACTAACGGTTATTGACTCAGGAATACCATTCATTGCATAAATATCAGACAAATTAACCGTAACAGCCTTGTATCCAAGATGTTTAAGAGGTGTAAACAACAAATCAAAATGAATTCCCTCCATCAACAAATCTGTTGTAACAACAGTATAATTTTGTGCATTTTTGTTCAATACAGCACAATCATCTCCTATACCACGGACAGTACTTTCACGTTGAGATTGAAACTGTTTTGTGACATGAGAAATCAATCCAAATTCACCTAATTCATCTAATGTTGTTTGTTTTGACATATATATTCTATTAACGATTTTTTTTAAAATTATTGTTTTGTTATTTTTTGTACATAGTGAACCGAACCACAAGATATTACTGCAATATACACTCCCGGATTAAGATGAGATAATTCTGTTATAGAATATTGATTTATATACCCGGTTAATGGTACTTTTTCCTCAAAAATCACATGTCCGACTGATGAAAAAATTTGAATATCCAAGGTGTCATATTTACCATACAAAACCTCAATTTTCAATTCTTTTGTAAACGGATTGGGATATACTCGAGCATATTGCAAAACGGTTTCAAAAAGTTCGAGACGTAAATATTTCCGTGCTTTTTCGAAATCAGGTATTCCATATCCAACATATTCGTCGGGAATATGCTTTTTATGAGCCGAAAAGATAACCGCCTCCCGAATTTTTTGTGCAGACAAATCAGGGAACTCTTGCCACAAACACGTCAGCATTCCGGTCATTAATGGTGCCGAAAAAGAAGTGCCGGCACTCGCCCTTTTCACATAACCCGAAGGTCTCATAACAGCAGGTCTCATACCGAGAGTAACCACCTCTGGTTTAATTCGGCTATCAGATGAAGGACCTTGTGAACTAAAATAACACAAAGAACTATCCCGATTGATTGCACCAACCGTAATAATACTATCAGCATCAGCAGGTGCAGTAATATATTGCCACTCAGTATGTCCGGAGTTCCCGGCACTGGTAACAAGCAACATTCCTTTTGCTGCTGCAATTTGAGATGCTTGTGAAATTCGGGCAATTCTACCGTTCATATCTGCATATACATAATCCATTGTATCCTCATCAAAAGTACTATAACCAAGAGAAGTATTTGCAACATCCGCACCACAACTATCTGCATATTCAATAGCTGCAATCCAGTTTTCTTCTTCAACCGGATATTCAGTATGCCCTTCTTCGGTACGCAGGAGTAAAAAATCAGCCTGCGGAGCAGTTCCAACCATCTTTCCGGGCAAGAAACCTCCAATTAATGACAACACGGCAGCTCCATGATTAGCTTCCTCAAAAATTGGAATATTCTGCCCCGAAAAATCTTTATACGCTATTATTTGATTATTATCCCATAAATGTTTGAGAACCTGAGCAGAATCAACATGTAAAAAACCGGCATCAAGCACAGCAACCAGCAAATCTTTTCCCATATAACCATCTTTATGCATACCAGTTCCATTCACAATTGCAATTTGGTCATACGAACTCCCATAAAAATCTTGAAGAGAAATAGTATTTATATCATCTAAACTAAAAGAAGGTACAGAAATTGTATCCGCAAGAGCCTCCCTCTGAGGATGAGCCTTTGTTAATTTTGCAACACGAACACATTCCGACACAAAAGGTAATGCACGAATTTTTTCAATTGTAGTCTTTTCATAAACTGAATCTACTGCTATAACTATAGAATTAAACCACTTTGACACATTACAAAGAGACGTATTATACGCACATACACTATCAATATACCAAGCATTAACCGGTATATCCTGCTCGGTAACCGGAATAGAAAACTTTTCACGACGTTCTATTGCACGAGCACTTAAGAACAACTCCGGTTTATCAACAGAAAAAACGGAATTTTCTTTATCAGTAAACGACACACGATATCGAGAACCATTTTGAGCAAAAGAAAAACTTGCTACAAAAAAAAAAGTTATAGTAATAAGGTGTTTCATTATATAAAAAAGTCACCTATTCAAAAACGGCGACTCAATTTCATATTATAATAATTGATTATGATAAACACCAAAACCGCCATATTTCGCCTCTCTCGGGAAAACTGTAATAACTGAAATCATTTTTTTGTTCGCAATTATTTTTTGTTCGGTTGCACCAAACATATAATCAGTTATTTCCATTTTACGGAGTGTGGTAATTAAAATTGCATTTGCATGAATAGAATCTGCATAATCAATAACATTTTCGGAAAAATCTTTTTTCCCATCATCTTTTATTTGAACATATTCAATTTTATGTTTCTCAAGCACACTTTTCGCAAACACAAGGTTTGAGTGAATGCGTTTTTTCAAAGTCGGATCTGACGCATTTTGAACATATAAAAATATTTTGGATTTGAAAAATTTATTTAAATATACAGCCCATGAAACTTTTTGTTTATCCTCTGTTTTATAATCAATTGGGAACATAATATTTTCAAAATGTTCATCTTTTGGCGGACGTTGCACAACAATAAACGGCATTTTAGAACCTTCTATTACCTTAAGAGCCCAACTACCGGTAATTTTTTGAAGACCTTTAATTCCATGAGTTCCCATGAATACAAACAAAGCTTCCAAAGAATTGGCAACTTCTGTAATATCTGTAAAAATACTTCCTTCTTTTACAATATAATCCGGTTGAAATTCATATTTTTTCAAAGCATCTTCAACTACAATATTTAAACGAGATTCTGCTTCAGCAATATCTTTTTCTCTATCAACTATGTGTAAAAGAGACACTTTTGAGCCAATAACTTTAGCAAAACGAATTGCATGCTGCATCGCATAATCAGCAACACCCGAAAAATCCCAAGCGACTAATATTGTTTTATCTGTATGTTCCATATATATTTTTATTAAAATTTAGTACATTTGAAAATATTTTCTTTTTAAAATTTAAAAATAATACAAAAAACTAAATTGAGAAACATATATTACATACTTTTTTTCATTTTTGTGTCTTTTTCTACTGTTTTCTCTCAAACAATAGAGTTGGGTGTCCCATTTTATGAAAATATCACACCAAAAAAAATTGGATACGGAGGTGCTAATTATTCGATAACTCAAGATATGAATGGCACTATGTATTTTGGAAATTTCAACGGCATTCTCTCATATAATACAATTTCATGGGATTTAACAGATTTTAAGGGCAAACCAATTTTATACAGAGATAAAGTCGGACATATATATGTTGGCGGCTACGACAAAATTGAAGAAATATATCTTGACGAATTCGACAATACTCATTTTGAAAGTCTTGTGGATTCTTCCTTTTCTTTTGGGCAAATTAAATTTATTGAACATTTTAGAAATCAGCTTTTTTTTATTGCAAATCACACCTTATATAAAATATCAAACCGCACAATTATACCCATATGTACAGATTCTACACATTTAAGAATATTTACCGACAGAGATGCTCTGTATGTATCTAAATCCGACAATTTATATACCTACGAATATAACGAACTACATCCTTTTAAACATTCTGATTTTTTTAAAAATAAGCCAATTATAGATATTTTCAGATTCTCTAATTCTGTAATGTTCCGAACTCACAATTCGTTTTACACACTCTCATTATCAAACGGCATAAAAAAATTCACCACTCAAATTGATACAGACTTAGAATTATTCGAATACAGCTGTTCGGAACGATTATCAAACAACACATTAGCCGTAGGCACACACAATAATGGTTTGTATTTTATTGATAAAGATGGTAATTTAATTAATTATTTAAATACGCAAAGCGGATTGTTTGATAATACAATCCACGATCTTTTTGTTGACAAATCAAACAATTTATGGCTTGGCTTCAGTAATGGAATTGCCCGTATTGAAGTTCCTTCTGCATTTACATATTTTACGGCACGGCAAAATATTCAAGGAAGCGTTTTCAGTATTGTAAGACACGCCGATTTTATGTATTTTGGAACACAAAAAGGTATTTATAAATTAATACGTACAGGAACAAACAAAGAAACATTTCAAACAATTGAACCAAGCCATGTCTCGTGCAACACTCTCATTTCATATAAAAATATATTATTCGCAGGAACAAACAAGGGTTTATATACAATTACGCCCTCAGGGTCTACACAAATCACCTCGAATCCCGTTACAACAGCATGCCTGTCGCTTGACTCAACAACACTCATATTGGCAGGCACACAGCACATATACTTTGTTCCAATACAAAACACTGCAAAACTTGAAGTTTCTTCTACCTTGGGTCCGATAAACGGCGAAATTCAATCGATTTCTCAAGACCAAACAGGCACCATTTGGATTGGAACCTATTATAATGGTATATACAAATTACAAAATAATGCAATAACTAAATCGCACGGACGAGGATTGGCAGACAATTTAGAATGGATAGAAGTATTTCATACCTCCGAAGGAACTCTTTTTTCTACTTCAAACGGAATCTATCGATACGACGATAATATTCATGTTTTTTATGCCGACAATACTATTCCAAAACCGGCACATTATTCAAATTCGAGAATTCGCTGCATAAAAGAAGATGAAAATAAAAACATTTGGCTTACTCTTGCGTCTCAAGGATTGTATAAAAATCAAATTGCAGTAGCATGGCACACACCGGGAATAAATCGATATACTCTTATCACATCGCAATTCAACAAACTATCTTATTTTATTTGCAATGCAATTTATCCCGACAAGAATTCTGTTGTATGGTATGGCGGTTTCGACGGATTGGTTCGCCTCGATTTCAAACAACTTTCATCTCAAAAAAATCCTATCCAAACCTATATTCATGAAATAACTATTGGCAAAGACTCTGTTATCAATAATTACCGAAAATCGGGGAATTCACATATGGTAACAATTCCTTATACTCACAACTCAATACGCTTTGACTATGGTGCACCTATTTATGAAAACAATAATGATGTTACTTATTCATATAAACTTGAAGGATTTCACAATAACTGGTCAACAAAGACATCTGCAACCTATAAAGAATTTTCAAATCTTCCGGCAGGAAAATACACATTTCAAGTGAGGGCTATTGATGCGAACGGCAACAATGCAAAAACATCAATATTTTCATTTAAAATAACTCAACATCCATTACTGCGATGGTGGGCTATTATTTTTTATGTAATCTTGCTTATTTCAATTGTAACAATAATTCTACGCTGGAGAGCATATCAATTTGTTAAAGAAAAATCCAGATTAAGTTCAATTATTAAGGAGCGAACAGAAGAATTATTGATAGAAAAAGAAAAAACCGAAGTGCTTCTCAGCAATATTTTACCCGAAGAAACGGCAAAAGAATTAAAAGAAAAAGGACGTGCGAGTTCTATGCGATTTAATATGGCAACAATTCTTTTTTCGGATATCCACGGATTTACAAAAATTGCCGAAGAAATGAATCCTGATATTTTGATTGATGAGTTAGATAAATTCTTCTTAGAATTCGACAAAATTGTAGAAAAACACAATATAGAAAAAATTAAAACCATTGGAGATGCATATATGTGTGCTGGCGGAATTCCACAAAAAAACACAACCAACCCTATTGAAGTTGTGGTTGCAGCTTTGGAAATGCAGCATCGTATCATAGAAATTCAGAAAAACTCAACAATAGTTGATAAAGAATACTGGGGACTTCGCATCGGTATTCACACGGGATCAATTATCGCAGGCGTTGTCGGAAGCAAAAAATTCTCATACGATATTTGGGGTGACAGTGTTAACACCGCAAGCCGTATGGAATCATCGGGCGAAGTAGGAAAAGTTAATATTTCTGAAAGCACATATATTCTCATTCGGGAATTCTTTGATTGTGAATACCGCGGAAAAATGCCTGTTAAATACAAAGGCGACATTGATATGTATTTTGTGAAAGGATTTAAACCAAAATTTACCGATGATCCTCTTAGAATTGTTCCAAACGAAACATTTAAGTTTAAATTCTTATTGCTTAAATTCGAAGATTTACAGGAGATGATGTTTGAACGATTTGAAAAAGAGCTTCCTCAAAACCTGTTCTATCACAACCTTAAACATTCTATTGACGTTGTTGTTCAGACAGAAATAATTGCACGAGAAGAAAATGTAAATGATAAGGATTTGTTTTTATTAAAAACAGCTGCTCTTTTTCATGACTCAGGATTTTTGCTTGGTTATGATGAACATGAAGAAATGGGAACACAATTATGCAGAAATATCTTACCGAAATATAATTACACCGAAGAACAAATAAATATAATTTGTGACATCATTTTAGCAACTCAATTACCACATAAACCTAAAAATCATTTAGAGGAAATTATGTGTGACGCTGATTTAGATTATTTAGGTAGAGATGATTATTTTCCTGTTTCTCGTGATTTATACAAAGAATTGATAGAACAAGGGATTATGACAAAAAGTGAATATGAGTGGAATAAAATGCAAATAAAATTTTTGCAAAACCATCGCTTTTTTACTGAATCTTCGAAAAGAAGACGAAATGCAAATAAGAATAAACAAATTCAAAAACTACAAGAACAAACTCGTAGTTTCAACAAAATAAAAAACACATAAAACTATGATTAACTGGGCACAATTGCCTTTTGCATATGAAAAGACACACACAAATATTCGTTGTGAGTATCAAAACAATGCATGGGGAACAATAACATCTCACACCGACGAAAATGTAAATCTTCATATGGCAGCCTCTTGCCTTCATTACGGACAAGAATGTTTCGAAGGTTTAAAGGCATATCGAGGAAAAGACGATAAGATTCGTGTTTTTAGATGGGAAGAAAATCTTCGAAGAATGAATAAATCTGCAAATCGTCTTTCTATGCCGTCTATTCCAGCCGAAATTTTCGAGGAAGCTCTTCGTAGATTAATAAACGAAAACAAAGATTTTGTTCCTCCCTACGGAACAGGAGCGTCTCTCTACATACGACCTTTACTGATAGGATTAAGCCCGCGATTAGGATTAAGCCCTGCGGACGATTATATGTTTGTTATGTTTTGCTCTCCGGTGGGACCTTATTTTAAAACGGGATTAAAGCCGGTAAAAATAATTATAGAACGCGACACTGACCGAGCAGCTCCGCTTGGTACCGGAAATGTAAAAGTTGGCGGCAATTACGCACCGGCACTTATTACCACACAAAAAATTCACAACTTAGGGTATAGTGCTGCGTTATATCTTGACCCAAAGGAAAAAAAATATATCGACGAATGCGGACCGGCAAACTTCTTTGGTATTAAAAACAATACCTATGTCACCCCCGACTCACTATCTATTCTTCAATCTATTACCAATATGAGTCTTAAAACTGTTGCTTCAGAAATATTGGGTCTTTCGGTAGAAGAACGAAAAGTTCCTCTTACAGAATTATCTGAATTTGAAGAAATTGGCCAATGTGGCACAGCTGCGATATTAACGCCGGTTTACGAAATATACGACCCGATTACAAAAAATCACTATACATACGGAAATCCTGAAGAAACAGGTACAGTATGCCGACAATTATATGAAACATTAATCGGTATTCAATATGGTGAAATTCCCGACAAATTTGGCTGGAACACAATAATTTAAATTATGAAAAAACTATACGTTTTTGCCTGTATCTTATTATTGTCTGCAAGTATTCAGGCACAATCTTTTCGGGTTACAAAAACAGTAGTTAACTCATCAATTACCGACACCTGTTTTTCATTCCCGGACAGCATCACGTCTGTTTCATTGCATTCAGATGAAGCTATCGATTTTACAGATATTCTCATAATTTCAGACTCTGCTACGTATATTCCTCATAAAGAAGGTATAGATACAGAAACGGAAAATGGTATGTGGTCTGAATTAATTATTTTCAAGCACCCTCAAACACATTTGTGTATAAGCAAGCCAGCACATAAATCAATTACTTTTTCCGGCATATATGTTCAGCCTTTTACTAAAACAGAAAAACCGTCAACAGTTCAACTCAAATCATCTTCGTGCTCCAATGTTCCGTCAATGATTTATCAAGAAGAATGGCGTACGGGTTTGCCTGCACCGGATTATGAACGCATCTATACCGAAACAAAAAATATTATTATTCATCATTCCGCAGGTTCTAATAGCGAAGCAAATTACACCGACGTGATTCGAAATATATACACATACCATACAGAAATAAGAGAATGGGACGATATTGGATATAATTATTTAATTGCACAAAATGGCGTTATCTATGCCGGCAGAGATCCCGGCGAATTTCCGCAAGACATGGTTCAAGGAGCACATTTTTCCGGAAATAACGCACATACGCTTGGTATTTGTGTTTTAGGAAATTATGAAGAAGTTTCTGTTCCCGACACCGCATATCAATCACTTCAAAAACTAATTACCTGGAAATGTGCAAAAGATTCGTTACAACCACTTCTCACAGCACCCCACCCACTCAACAGCAAACTACCCGTTATTGCCGGACATACAGATGGAGCAGCAACACTTTGTCCGGGAGATTATTTGTATAACTCACTCCCAATTCTCCGAAATGAGGTGGCAGATTCTCTCAGACAATGTGGCTATACTATTGCTACAGATTTACCGGAAATCGCCTTCCACAATCAGACTTCAAAAAAACAGTTTATTTCAGATACTGAACTCTGCTATGTGTTCACAATACAAGGGCAACTAATAGCCATTGATATTTTTGAAAAATTAAGACACTATATGGAAAATCCTATGTATGTGATTGTGCCCATTAAGAATGGAAAGTCGTCGACACACAAATTCTAATTCACAACTCTAAGCAACCTCACCGTTAAAAAAACAAACATTCCCATTTTTATTAATACTACCTATATTAATAAAATGTATAGAAGCTATGTTATTGTTAGTTTGAAATAGAAGTGAAATCAAATATAAAATGTTTTAATATTCCTATTTTAGAATGATTTGATTCATAATAAGAATTGAACAACGCATTAGATGTGAGATTCAAAATTTCTGTTTGTCTTTTGTCTTTTCCGAATAAAGAGTTAATGCCATTTACGGTCTTGTCTGTTTTTCCTTCAAGAAGATAGCCAATCAAACTACCATTTTCATATTTTTCTGAAAGGAAGTTATCAATTCCAGTATTAATATATCGACGTTTTAAAGCAGAGCTTTTTTGTTTCAAAATTTTAGCTTCAAAGAAATATTCATATTCATCACTTTTAGCAAAAGTAGACAGCCTAAAATCTATTCTGGGAAACTTACTGGAAAATCCTTTTTCTTTTCTGATATCCTTAGGGATATGTGATTCAACATGTGCTGAAACTTTCCATTTTAGCCTTGTCGGATTATCTTTTATGTGTTTATGCAATTCGGAAGAAATATCGTTTTCATCCCAATCCAATTGTATTACTTTTTCACTTAAAGATGTTTTGTAAGCTTCAATGATTAACCAAAAGCATTTTTGCTCAAAAGCATTTCTGAATTTGTTGGAAACAGTTGTATTTAATGCCATCGTCAATTCCCATTTAAGATTTCAAGAATTAACTCTGCAGCATCTTCCAAAGCCATTGACTGTGACCAGAACCTACGTTGGTTCGGGCGAATTATATAAATATCGTCTGCTGTTTTATAATTCAGTTTCTTTCTAAAATAGATGTTGCTTGCTTTTTCTTCCCATAAATGTACATCTATTTTTTTTAGCTCATCATTAATTAACTCTTTAGAGGTAACAACTTTTTTTTGTTTATTAGCAAAAGAAAGTTTAATCATCATTAGAGGTGTAAAACGATTAATGCTATAAACCGTTGCATTTGCAAATAAATCCTGACCTTCAAGAAAATCGTTAAGTTCAGTACTTATTGTCTCTCCATATTTTATTGCTTGTTCTTGCAGTACAGGATATAAAGCAATTGATTTTTCTTGTTTGTGAAACAAATCAATGTTGTTCAGTAAGTGTTGAACAATAAACTTGTCATTTGCTGATAAATAATTTAAGATTATTTCATTTAATTCGTTTTCTATTGACTTATCAACTGTATAAAAGTTTTTTTTATAAATTCTTTCATCAAACTTTTCAATAATATTGTTTTTCTGCTTCTTATCTAATTGTTCTAATAAAAATGGAGCTTCAAATAGTTCTTTATGTTTTACTACATCTCTTTCAATTCCCCAACTGGATGTAGTTAGAAAAGCATAATATCGTATGAATTCAGAATTAAAATAAACTGTTAATAATTTCAATAAGTTTTCATCATTATTTTTTGAATAAATGCCAACAATTCCCTTAGAATAGGCACTTTTGTAATCCACAAAAGATGCTAATAATGAAAGATGTTTTTCATCTACTTTAACGCCTTCATTCAGTAATATATGAGATGTTTGATAAACTTCTGTTTTACCTAATCGTCTAAATTTTTCAGCTTTAATCCTATTAATTGGTATTGGAGTATAATATTTGATAAGATTATTAGGAGTATGAATTGGTAGACTCCTAATGTCGATATTAGATTTATCTGCAGGCTTGCTAAGTTCAAATCCAACTCCGTAATCTAAATTTTCTTTTGCAAGAAAAGTCTTGATAGTTGGATATTCATTACTTAATCTTTGCAATAACTCCCAATCATTCATTCCACCCCACATTGCAACCTTCCAGATTTTAGTGTTGGGGTTCTGACATTCTTCTCTTGGTAAAAATTTTAAATCAGTAAAATCTACATTTAATCCTTCAATTATATTAGACTTAATAAATGTTTTTGGAGCATAATAAGCAATTTTATCAGAGGTTGTTTTGGGTTGTTCTTTTTTATAAAACACAATGCTTATAGGCCCCGTTGCATCTCCAAAAAGTTGTCCTCCAAAATTTTCCTTTGCATTACGAAGAATTGAAAAGTTGAAAACCTTTTCTACATAACAATCATTGAATAACCATCTTCTAAAATTCTGATAAGTTCCTCCTGTATTAGTTAAAACTTTTGTATTGAATATTAATGCTATTTCTCCATTGGGAGCAAAAGCTGTTGCTTTATGTAAAAACGGTAAAACCATTTCTTTGGCAAAATTGTATTTGTTGCAATACCTACGAACTGGTTCTGTTAATTCTGTCGTGCCAAATGGCGGGTTTCCAACTATTAGTGCGAAATTTTGCAATTTGGTTTCCGTTGATAAATCTGAAAGCGTATCTCTACAAAACAGATTTTCGCCCTGTTCTTTTAGTGATTTATCATCAGGATTATTAATAAGATTTGGCAACCTATGACTTTTATTTTGCCAAATAGTTTTAGGATTTAAATTATCAACTAAAGCCAAATACAAACTAAAAGCAGCAACTTTTATAGCTTGTGGGTGTAATTCAATTCCAAAAATATTATCGGTCAATAGTTTTTTAAGCTTACTAAAATCAGTTAGTTTTTCATTATGCTGGTTTTCATAACGTTTTACCAATCGTTTAAAGCTTTCCACCAAGAAAATTCCGGAACCGCAACTTGGGTCTAAAATTTTTACATTGTAGTTTTTTTCTTTTTGGGTAACAGGTAATTTTTCATTTAAAATAAATTCCACCAAAGAAGGAGGAGTGTAATACGTTCCCGTTTTTTTCTTTAATTCAGGATCCGTTTTAAATAAGAAATTTTCATATATCTCACTTAGCAACTCAATTTGTATAATGCTGAAATCAAACAATCTCCAATCTTCAAATAGTTTTGCTTGTGGTGTATTATCATTACCACTTATAAAGCATTTCTTTACTGTTTGAAGTTGATCTAAAGAGATTTTCTCTCCCTTTTCTACGGTAAATACATTGCCGTTAAAATGTCCTTCCAGCTTTTCATATAAATCATACGTTGCATCAACATCCTCTAAAATATCAAAATATGATGTTGCCCCTTTCTTTATTTTAGAATAAAACTTATCATCTGTTGCTTTCCTGTCTTCGAGATACAGCAAAAACAATGAACGAAGAATAATCTTATGAATAAAAGTTACTTCAAGCCCCTGCTGTTCTAGTTGCTGTGCTGTATTAACCAAGCTTGAAACAAGATATTTATCAACTCTCCGTTGGAGGCTTATTTTTTCACGGATTGATGAAGCTTCTTCTAAAGTCCAAATAATTCCAGTATCGATGGCAGTTCTTGAGAATAATTGTTCGAGTTCCTGAAGGTGCTTTTTATCAGAAAAGTTATATGTTCTTATTTCTATACTTTTCAGTTCACTATCGTAATCAAGATTTTCTTTAGTTTTTATGAGTGGTTTTTCAGAACAATTATAAATGCGTATTTCTGTTTCGGAATAAACATACAAAAACAATACTTTTTTGTAATTCCAGATTTGTTGGTGTGTATCCGCAATTTCTTCTAAAGTTTTTTCGTCAAAAACCGATACCTTTTTCAGAAATACAGCAGGAAAACTATTTCCATTTTCATCGGTATTGAAATAAACCAAATCAACACCTATTTCTTTTTCAATTAATTCGTTCAGAATAATAGCCTCACTTTCCAAAAGTTTATCGCTCTTCGAATTTATGGGTTTAGCTCTGTCTAAGCCTATTAGTTCTATTATTTCTTGTTCAATCATTTGCTTGTCTGCGAACACAAATTTTTTGTTAAAATACAAATTTATCTATTAACAAAGATACAAATTATCAAATCAATTTTATAAGACTGTCTTTTTCTTTTGTCTGAAGTTCATATAATTCAAGCTTTTGAATTTCATTAATACTGATATACTTCCAAAATACAAAAAACACTTACATATAGGTTGTGTTTTTATAAAACCAAAAAATCATACAATCACCGAGGGATAAAATAAAAATCCTGAGACAAGGTCATTGCCTCGTCTGTAGAAATTATTTCTAAAGAATTATTACGCAAAACTGCACAATCATACTGCATATCATTAAATAAGGAAATCACCTTCATTCTGTTCTCCTGTCCGCTCAACTCAGATTGTACAAGTGGACGAAACCGATTAATTGTTTTCTGCATATTTTCGAACACAACCGATTCGTATCCTTCTACATCGCATTTAATAAAATGTAAGTCCGTTAAATCAGCAAATAATTTATCAGGATTACGCATTTCTACATTAAAAAAATGCACATATTTTTCCTGAGCCGAACTGGCAATTTTAGTCATCCCGTGATGAATTCGTCCGTTTTTTTCGGGGATTCCCATTTGTACAGTTCCCGAATCCTTACCAAGAGCAAAAGGAAATAACCGAACATGCGAATTTTTATGTGGTTTTACGTTTTTTTTCCATATATCACCAAATAAGGGAATCGGTTCTACTGCATACACATTTCCGGTTTTACCTACTAAATGAGCCATGCGAGTAGAATAATAACCGAGATTTGCACCTATATCAATACAGGTATCGCCGGAGGATAATACCGAATCTAAATAAAATAACTCTGGATATTTTGACTTCCATAAACCACGAGAAACACAAAATATGTAGAGTTTACTTACTATTTGTAAATTTTTTCGGAGACCTAATAGCCTCAATAGAATATTTCGAATTACCCTCATTTATTCTTCCGGTTCTAAATATTTTTTTCTAAATTGTTCATACGAATTGGGGAAAAACTTTTTCCCAACCCATGGAACCACATACAAAGTTAAAAGTCGCACAAGAAGTATTGTGCATATTATAATTGCTAAAGCCTGAACTACCCACCAAAACATATCTATAAGTTTTTTAACAAATGTACACAAATATTTTTAATGATTGATATAGATTAAAAGTAACAACAAAAAAATCTGTATAATAAATGGTCTATAAAAATCTGTCCTAATCTGTGAAATCTTGTGGCGAAATATGTATTTTTGTAAAAAAAATAAAATATGGCACAAAAACCTTCTATTCCAAAAGGAACAAGAGATTTTATACCTGCGGAAATGACAAAACGCAGATATATTTTTGATACAATACGTTCTGTTTTTACCTTATTCGGATATCATGCAATAGAAACTCCCGCAATGGAAACATTGGATACACTTATGGGGAAATATGGTGAAGAAGGCGATCGGTTAATATTTAAAATTCTCAACTCCGGTGAATTTCAACAAAAAATTTCAGCCGAAAATTTATCACAGGATTCTTCGCAACAATTAGCTGCAAAGCTTTGCGAAAAAGCTCTGCGTTACGACTTAACCGTGCCATTTGCCCGTTTTGTAGCGCAACATAGAAATGACATTCAATTTCCGTTTAAACGATACCAAATACAACCGGTGTGGAGAGCAGACAGACCCCAAAAGGGGCGTTATCGCGAGTTTTATCAGTGTGATGCCGACATTATTGGAAGCGATTCATTAATTAACGAAATAGAATTAGTGCAAATTATTGATTCTGTTTTCACAGATTTTGATATCCCAATTACCATTAAAATAAATAATCGGAAAATTCTAAGTGGCATAGCCGAAATAATTGGCGAGCCTGACAAAATCGTAGACATCACCGTTGCAATTGACAAATTAGATAAAATCGGACTCGAAAATGTTCAAAAAGAATTAGTTTCAAAAGGATTAACCGAAGATGCTATCAACAAACTCAATCCTATTCTTTCTCTTTCCGGTAATTACACAGAAAAAATTCATACTTTATCACAGTTATTAGATGCCTCAGAAATTGGGAAAAAAGGTATTGAAGAAACAGAATACATATTCTCATCGCTTTCACACCTTTCAATTTCAGCAGATGTGGAATTAGACATAAGTCTGGCAAGGGGTCTGAATTATTATACCGGAGCAATATTCGAAGTAAAATCACAAACAGTTGCCATCGGAAGTATTTGCGGCGGCGGTCGGTATGATAATTTAACCGGGATATTTGGAATGCCTGACATATCGGGAGTCGGAATTTCTTTTGGAGCCGACAGAATTTATGATGTTCTTAATCAATTAGATAAATATCCTCAAGAAATTATACAAACAACTCGCATTTTATTTGTAAATTTCGGCGAACAAGAATCTCAAAAAGCATTACAATATATACAAAGCGTCCGAAAACAAAATATTGCATGTGAATTATATCCCGACAATGCGAAAATAAAAAAACAAATGAAATATGCACACGATAAAGATATTCCGTTTGTTGCAATAATAGGAGAAGAAGAATTACGTTCAGAAAGTATTACACTAAAAAACATGAGTACAGGAGAACAAACATCTCATACAATAGATTCTCTTTGTTCCATAATTAAATAGCATAAGACATGAATTCAACAAAACGTACAGCTATTTTCCCCGGCAGCTTTGACCCATTTACAATAGGGCATATGTCTATATTAAAGCAAGCATTACCTCTTTTCGATGAAATTATCATTGCAATTGGTATAAACTCTGCAAAAAAGGATTTTTTTCCTTTAGATCGACGAATACAACATATTACATCCCTTTTTACAGACACCCCAAAAGTTTCGGTTGATACATACTCATCATTAACTATTGAATACTGTAAAAAAAGAAAGGCACAATTTATATTACGAGGATTACGAAATACCACAGATTTTCAGTTCGAAAAATCAATTGCACAAATGAACAACAAATTATTACCCGAAGTTCAAACAATATTTCTTGTAACACCTCCTGAATTTGGACATGTTTCATCAACAATTATAAGAGATTTAATTTCTTACGGCACCGATGTTTCAAAATTTATTCCCGGAAAAATTTAATATGATACAGTCAAAATTATTTATATTATTTTCTCTATTCAGTATCTTTATAAGCATTCTTTCAGCTGATGCACAAGATACACCTCACATTTCGCACACCACTATTTTCGGGAATTCTCCCGAACATGCTCACACCGACATAATTTTATACAAATATTCCGACTATATAACTCGTACAGAAGAAGTTATTGACACTTTTTTTGTCGACACAAGTGGAAATTTCTCCTGCACATTTCCGCTCAAACACACACAAGAAATATTTATGTATCTCGGAGCATACAAATGTTTTTTATTTGCTGAACCCGACAGTACACATGAAATTTTACTTCCTCCACCGCGTGAAAAAACATTACAGGATGACATAAACCCCTACTTCAAACATGAAAATATTAGTTTAGGAGTTAAAAATCCGTACCCGAATGATTTAAATCTTCACATTTATAAATTTAATACTATTTACGAACGTTTTCTTACCAAAAACTTTCAAGTTTTACTCGTTCTTCGAGATAAATCATTGGTTGACAAACTAGAGCGACAGTTAGACAGTGTTTTTAAGGACTATTCCGATCCGTTTTTCGATACCTATTCTTCTTTTCGCATATATACGCTCCGTCATATGACCTATGAACGAGACATGAATAAAACAACCAAAAAATATTTTATCAACTCAAAACCCGATTATTACAACCCACCATACATAAGTTTGTTTCAAATGCTCTGGCAAGATTATATTCTCAACAATCATATGAAAGAGTTGGGTACAGATATGAAACAATCAATTATTTTTGGTAAAAGCCCGACAATGTTTAAAGAAAGACTTGACTCATACGTATCATTTCGAAACGACACATTACAAGAGCTCATCCTACTACAAAGCCTTTACGACTGCTTTAAAGACCCGGTAACCTTTCCGGAACAGACCGTACGACAAACCTTGGATTCTGTTATATTACTCACCAAAATTCCGGAACACATTACAATTGCCCAATCAATTTTGTCTCAACAAAATTCTCTACAAGAACACGACTCTGCACCCGATTTTACCCTTTATACTGCCGATAGTTTACCAATAAAACTTTCTGCATATAGAGGAACTCATGTGTATCTTGGCTTTTGTCGTTCCGAAAACTTAGAGTGTATTCAAAATTACAAAGTACTCCAAAAAATTCAAGAAAATACCAAAGGTTATTTAGAAATAATTCTCGTAAGCTATGAGGAAGATTTTAGAACATTTAATGATTTTGTCAAAAATAATTCAGAAAACTATAATTGGACATTTGTTTATGGGAAAAATAATTCAGAAATTGCCAAGAAATATAAAGTATCGGCAATGCCAAGTTTTATTTTAATTGATCCGAACGGTGATATTGAACTTTTACAAGCTCCGCATCCGATTGATAACTTTCAACAAAAATTTGCAGCTGTTTATAAAAAATGGAAAGCAAAAAAGCAAAAAGAATATAAAGAACAACAATTACAACGTCAATGGTAAATGATTATGAATAAAGCAGAGTACGAAATAGTATTACGAGAATTAGCTCAACAGGGAAAACTAAGCGAACTGCTTTCAACTTCAGAACAATTAGCCGCTGATTTTCCGGAATGGCATTTAGCCTGGCACTACGTTGCTGTTGCTTATGGGCTTTCGGGAGATCACGAGCGTGCGGTAACGCATTTTATTCAAGCACTCGAACGAAAACCAAATTCCGTCAAAGCTCTTTACGGACTCAGTGTTTCCTTTCATGCTCTCAAAATGTACGAACAAGCTATTGCTTGTTTGCTTAAACACAAAGAATTACATGGAAACGAATTCAAAATTCTTTTTAGTTTAGGTGTTAATTACACTGAACTTAACATGATTTCGGAAGCTATTAATTCATTTAAGGGAGCATTAGAAATTGATTCAAAAAATGAAAAAACCTTGTTCTGCTTAGCTGACTGCTATCGAATTCAAGAGAAATATAAAGACGCAATAGAACTATTTCTGCAAGCATTAGAAATTAACCCAAAAAATCTTCTTGTTCTTCATAATACGGCAGTATCTTACAAATACTTAAACAACAATAAAAAAGCTATTGAATATTACAAAAAAGCATTAGACTTAAACAGTGGTTTTGTGCGTGCTTTACGTAATCTTGCGGAAATATATATTGAAGAAAACGATACAGAAAAAGCCTGCCATTTACTCTCAACTGCTTTAGAAAAACATCCGGACTCACAAGAAATAAAAGAACTTCACACAAAAATGTGCTCATAAAAATGCTTAAAAAAATAGGTGTTGACGAATTTATTGCATCCCTTATTGCAGCAATTATACTTGCCTATTTATTTCCACACATTGGTATCGAAACAGCATTTTTCCCTGTTTCTCACATCACTTATTACGGTATAAGTTTAGTGTTTTTATTATATGGTCTCAAATTTAATTTTTCGCAATTTGCCCATGGCTTATCTAACTGGAAAATGCACATTGTAATTCAAACAACTACCTTTATACTGTTTCCGACTCTCATTCTTCTCTGCAAACCATTCATTACAGACCACACCATTTGGTTAAGCATGTTTTACCTGTCGGTTCTGCCATCTACTGTTTCATCTGCAGTGATAATGGTTTCATTGGCAAACGGAAATATTCCTGCATCTATATTTAATGCCAGTATTTCGAGTCTTGCAGGAATTTTAATAACACCGGCATGGATGTCGCTTTTTTTATCTACACACATACAGGACTTTGATGCATACGAGATTTATGGTAAATTAGTCTTTCAAATTATACTTCCCATAACCATAGGTATGATTTTACACCCGTTAATTGGCAAATATGCACTGAAAAAGAAAGCTACACTCAAATACTTCGAACAAGGTATTGTCGTTTTTGTTATATATACCTCTTTTTGTCGCTCGTTTGCCGAGAATATTTTTTCCGACTATTCTGCTTTAACTATTGCAGCAATATGTACAGGTATTATTATCCTTTTTTTTACTATCTTTTTTCTCCTGAAAATTATAAGTGCTCACTTATTGATGAACAAAAAGGATACCATTACCATTCAATTTTGCGGTTCGCAAAAATCTCTCCTTCATGGTGTTGCCATTGCAAGCATTCTCTTTGCCGATTCAACCATCACAGGTTTTATACTTATTCCTATAATGCTCTACCATTCCATTCAGCTAATTATAACAGGATATATTGCACACAAAATGGCAAAAAATTAAGCATTTCTGTCTGCTTATTGAAAAGTCAATTATCAAATACAAGATTTTTTCATATATTTGTGAAACAATAAACAAACATTTAAGATTATACATATGGATATTACAATTGGCATAGATATAGGTGGGACAAATACTGTGATTGGATTTGTAACCAAAGAAGGAAAAAGTCTTCACGAAACATCATTTCGCACAACAGATTATCCAACAATAGCACCATATATAAAAAACCTGCAAGGAACTATAAATACAATTCTTTCGGAGCATTCCGATTGGAAATTACAGGGAATAGGCGTTGGTGCTCCAAATGCAAATTACCATAATGGAACCATTGAAGAAGCTCCTAATCTTGCATGGAAAGGAACGGTGCATTTTTGTGAATTACTCGAAGAGCATTTCCCAAACATAATAACTGCAATAACCAATGATGCTAATGCAGCAGCTATGGGCGAGAAAATGTATGGCGCTGCCAAAGAATTATCTGACTTTGTGATGATTACACTTGGGACCGGACTTGGAAGTGGCTTGTTTGTAAACGGCGATTTAGTATATGGTCACGACGGTTTCGCAGGAGAATTAGGGCATACACTCGTGTATGAAAACGGCAGAGAATGTGGATGTGGTAACAAAGGATGCCTTGAAACATATGTATCTGCAACAGCAATGGTTCGCACAATGGCAGAGATTCTTTGCAATTCAAGTAAGCCATCAACACTTCGCGATATTCCATACAAT
The DNA here is from genome assembly GCA_964558075.1 of uncultured Bacteroidales bacterium. Lineage (GTDB taxonomy): Bacteria > Bacteroidota > Bacteroidia > Bacteroidales > UBA1715 > JAQICB01. Next base: position 4,609 of record CAZLCY010000012.1, on the reverse strand, counting down.
GAGATGACCTCACTTTCTATTCAACGAGCATTGGAGAACGGAGATGAACTTGCAAAAGAATGTTTTGAATATACCGGGAAAATTCTGGGCATAAAATTAGCAGATTTGGTTTGCCATACAAGTCCATCACATATATTTTTATTTGGTGGAGTAGCAAAAGCCGGAGATTTAATAATTACCCCTGCCAAACGCTCAATGGAAGAGCATTTACTTACAATTTTTAAAAATAAAATAAAAATTGAACAAAGTGCTTTACTCAATGAAAATGCAGCTGTGTTAGGAGCAAGTGCTCTCGCATGGAAAGAAATCGAAAAAAGAAGAACTCTGTAATTAACTATTTTTTCGAAATAACAATATCCTCAAGAGAATATCCGGTTAATCGTTTAATATGTTTAAACACATTAAACAAGACGAAACCTAAAATAACAGTGCTCGGAAGTGCTATTACCGGGAAACTGAGAGCATTCATACGCCCTAATTCCTCTACATAAGCTGAAGTTCCGGGAGGGCTTTGTAAAACAATACGAGCTAAAATAAAATTTAAGGTAGACGATAAAAAAAACGAAACCGCAACCCAATATGAAGATTTTATAACAATAGCCTGAAATTCCTCTGTTTTATTTTGTTCTCGTAAAGAATCATGAACTTTCGATAAATCCATAACATCTTCATTAAACAAGATTTTAGTAACAAGATTTTTCTCTGTTTTCACAGATGCCAACACAATAATACCGATAATTAACGGCACAGAAGCTTCTTTTACGGCAATCCAGAGCGGAGACAATTCAAATAAACCAAACACACCGGTAAGAAGAATACTCGTAAACCCAAGAATAGAAATAATGTTAACATTTCGACGATTAATAAAATCATATATTGCATACGTTAGCGGAAACAACAATGCAATTACAAGACCATAAATAGCCCCCAAATAAGTATCCCCACTCAGTTTAGTCATAATTATTACCGGGGCAACAATATTAAACACAAGACTTATAAAAACATTCTCTTTCTTCTTCTTCGAGCTCATAATCACAATGGCATTAGAGAGTAAAAAAAAGAGTATCGAAAAAAATATCGATACTCTTTATTTAAACTTATATTTTATTTTTTTTATTCACTTACAGTCACCGTATATTGAACAGTATCAATCGATGTATATATATAAATATCAACCGGATTTGTGAAATCAATTTCAGTCACACCATTTTCAATATCAACATTTGTTCCGCCATCATCATAAAAAGCTTGAGCAAATTTTGTCATTGTAATTGAAGGCACTAAATTCGTCACATCAGTTCCCGGGAACACCGTTGCTGTAATATTAGGTGCCGAGGAAAAATCAGCATCTACCACCGGATTCAAATTAATAAACTCAAGTGCTGTCATTTGAGTTGGAATACCAACACGAGTTACCGTGTAAACTTGAGTAGAACCATCCTGAGCCGTAACAGTGAGTTCAACAGAGCCTGAGGATAAATTAATATCATCTCCCGAAGCAATATCTGTTCCATCAATTGAAACTGTTGCATGTTCAGAAACAGTAAAATCAAGCGCAACAGCATCTAAATCAATAGCATCCGGCAATTCTACATCAACACCTGAACCGCTGATTTCACCATCAAAACCGGCAATAGAAAGTTCGGTTAAATCATTTTCGGATGATGGAGTGCCGTATTCAACTTGCAAAGTATATGTTTTTGAATACGATTCATCTACTGAAGAAATAACAATCTCTTTTGGTGAAGAAAGATCGCCACTAAAAAAGATTCGACCGCGATTATCAGGAGGAAGAATTTGATCACCCGATATTAAAGATCTGCCTGCTTTTATGTATATCAACACATCATTTACATTAAGACCGGCGGGTGCAGGTATAGTAACAGTTGTACCCTCAACTACTGGTTCAACTTCTGACAACTCAGCAGGCTGTACAATAACAAACTTATATTGAGCTGGATCTTCTCCCGGAGGTGCAAAAAGTTCACATAACGTATCCTGAACTGTTATTTCACTAGAATCAATAGTTTCAACATAATCCATAGTTTCAGTATCAACATTTCTACTCACAAAATAAATTGTATAATCACCCGGATACTTATATGAATATGGGTTTTTTGTTTTTAATACACCATTATCATCTTTCAAAGTAATACCAACATTATTTTCCTCTACATATGAGGTATCAGGATTTGACTCATCTTTACTGAGATTACGTTTATTATAGTCATGACCATCGTCTCCAGTCCATACAATACAATAATCAGCATCACTTAAATTTGATTCAAAAATCAAAGGATCACCAACTTGCACTACGGATGGATTGCTATTTGCCTTATCTGCATCGTCTTGGTAATACCAAGAAAATCCACCTTGAGGTTTGTCCAATTCCTCCTTACATCCCGTAAAAAGAAAAAGCAAACTTATTAATACTACACTTAATTTTTTCATAATACCTATATAATTAATTTTATTAATAACCTTTATTTTGTTCTAAATTCCCACCTGTATGTAAAGAAATTTGAGTTTGTGGTATAGGAAACCTTCCTTCTGTTTCAGGATTATATGTAATAGGATTCCCTACAATATCCGAAGTCATACCGGTAAGAACAGTTTCTCCATAATTATCATCATCGAAACTCCATCGAACTAAATCAAAATATCTATGACTTTCTCCATATAATTCGAGTCTACGTTCTAAACGAATTGCATCTAAATCTATACTTGTCAATTTAGCAGGTGGGTGATTATCATTTATTACTAATCCAACTCTGTTTTTTTGAAATTGACTTTTTACTGTCTCAATGTTAACATCAGAACTATTACGTGCTCTTTCACGAATTACATTAACATACGTTAAAGCTTCGCTTGTATATTTACCATCTTTAAATCCTGACTCAGCAGCTATTAAATACACATCTGCCAAACGAATAACCGGAATATTCTTACCAACAACCTGACTTCTATCTAATTTATCCCAATTTGCAGTCCCTTTTAAATTATAATAACCGGTACTAAAATCTGTTTTTCCAATTCTAATCCAATAAGGATCTGAAGTAGAAAATGCATGACAATACAAAGAATCATTTTCTGCAATAATCATATCTAAACGGGGATCAGCAGAATCAAATGCATCGACTAAATTTTGAGTGGGCATATTAAAACCATACCCATATTTATCATCTATTTGTGCAACATTAGAAGCATTAGGATAAAATATTCGAGGAGCTGTATAAATAGGTCGAATATTACCTTCTCCATTACGTAATGTTTGACTACCAGAAACAAATTGAATAGCAAAAATAAACTCTTTACTATATTCGTTTTCAAGATTTAAATCAAATACATCTTGATATTTTTCCTCTAATTCATATCTTCCATCATCAATCACCTCTTTAGCAATCAAATACGATTTTTCGTACTCATTATTATCATTACCAAAAATATCTGCTTTATATAAATATACTTTTGCTAATAAAGATTTAACAGCAGCTGCTGAAGCTCTACCTGCATTTTCTTCATCCCACGTCCATGGCAAATCATTTTGAATTGCATCCAATTCAGATATTATAAAATCGTAAACATCTTGCATCTGACCACGACCATTGTTATCATTCTCGCCTTTTCTGTTACCAACATTTTCAGCATCTAATGGTGGCAACGGCTCTTTTATAAGTGGAACTGGTCCCCAGATACGAACCATATCAAAATACATAAAAGCACGTAAAAAGCGAGCTTCACCGCGCATTTGTTTATATAATTCTGCATTTTCACCTGATTCTAAACCTTCTGTTCTATAAATCATCTCATTAGCACGTGAAATGCCAATATAATAATTTTTCCACATTGAAGAAAAGTAAGAATTTAAAGGTGTCGAAGAATGTGTTGCAATAGGATACATTTCCGATTGATCTGAAGGATATTGATCAACGGAATTACCTCCACCTTTATCTGTATCATCAGATGAAACATCACCAATTGCAAACATACCTACTTGATACATCTTTTCCCATCCAAGAGGATCATATATAGCATTAACTGCTAATTGACAATTGCCCGGGTTTTCATATAAAGTGGTATTACTTAAAGTTCCGAGAGGATCTTTTGTAACAAAATCTTCTGTACATGAAAAAAACACAAAAGAAATTATACTAAATAATAATAATTTTTTCATAATAATATTCTTTATAAATTAAAATTCAAGATTTAAACCAAACACAATTGATTTCGCTTGAGGATATACACCTCTATCTATACCGAACTCGGGACCTTCCCAGTTTGTAGCTTCATTAGTGCCAATTTCGGGATCAAACCCGGAATAATTAGTAATTGTTAATGGATTTTGAATTACAGTATAAACTCTTAATTTTTGTAATCTAAACTTTGTGGATATTTTTTCCGGCAAAGTATATCCCACAGTAATATTCTTTAACCTTAGATAAGATCCATCTTCAATGAAACCATCGTGAGGATAGATTCCGTCTTTTCCGGTATACCATGATTTGTCAGCAGGAATATCTGAACCGGTATTGTCAGCAGACCAAGCATCAAAAATACGTGTTGACATATTTGATGTTAAATCACCTCCATCTAAATACCATTTTGTCAT
>CAZLCY010000011.1:28235-28600 GCA_964558075.1 uncultured Bacteroidales bacterium | reverse complement strand
AGGTGGATACTTTTCGGCTGTTATTATGGATACTTTTCAGTTGGTATATACAGAACAACTCTTTATCTTATATTGGGCGGAATAGCATTTTTAGGTATGAAAGACTTAGAAAAAATTAAAGTACTTGGGTATTTTTCGTTATTTCTATCGTTCATTGTTCTTTTTATAGGAATACTTCGTTTTTATCAATTAAAAAAACATATAATTAGAATATATAGTCCTTTTAAAGAGAGCAAAACCAAAGAAACAGGTGAATGATGAATGTATAAAAGCATGATGCCCAAATTGAATAAACCGTCTCATCAGTAAAACCCTGTGGATAAAATATAATTTATTAGTTTTGCAAAAAAAAAGACCTACAAGAT
>CAZLCY010000011.1:5194-28135 GCA_964558075.1 uncultured Bacteroidales bacterium | reverse complement strand
TGTTCTTATAAGTCTTTGTGTATTGTGGGCCCAGCAGGGCTTGAACCTGCGACCCTCCCGATATGCATCGGGATGCTCGTACTATCATGTAAAAAAAAAGACCTACAAGATTGTTCTTATAAGTCTTTGTGTATTGTGGGCCCAGCAGGGCTTGAACCTGCGACCCCCTGATTATGAGTCAGGTGCTCTAACCAGCTGAGCTATGGGCCCCAATGATATACATGCTACCATTTTGGACTTGCAAAAATATATAAAATCTTGTATTATGCAATTATTCTTGCAATGAAAAGATAAAAAAAACGAATTATTGTTGTATTAACTGTACAATACCTTCAGGTTTACATTCTCCGTTCGATTTCATAACACCATTCCATTTTACACCATCTTCAAATACTGCAGAGATTTGCCAAAAATATTTACCGGAAGGAAGCGGATTTCCATATAGCTCACCATTCCATGACTCCGCAGGTTTTCCGTTTTGTAATTTTGATGATTCCCATATTTTTTCGTTTTGTGCATTGTATATTTCAATTGTATACTCACGTAATGGCGTATTGGTATAAGGTAAAAATCCTTTTTCTGAAAATGAATTACCCGAAACAGTTATTGCTTGTGGAATTGAAATAACATATTTATTAAACGGAATCTCTTTTTGAATAACATTAACACATTTATTTCTATCTTTCACTTCGAGTGTAACAATTGAACTATTACTTGTGCTACTATAATGTTCAATAGTTTTTTTTGAGTATGAAACTCCTTCAATATTCCATTCATACGATAATCCTCTTAGAGAAGGTCCGGTATATGAAAATTTGAATATTTCATTACCCATCGGAGCAAATGTAAAGTCGACTTCCGGTTTCGGGTTAACCTGCACCACAAAAACGCCTTGTGATTTACATCCGGTTTTATCATCAATGCGTGTTACATTAATAGTATCATTACCGGCTTCAATCCAATCTATATTAACATACTTATTACCAGTCATTTCAATATGATTATAGGAACTTTCCCAAATGTATCGAATATTTTTATTTACCGGCTCATCTATTTGATATAACATCTTTTTTTCACCCACACACACACTACTATTACCTTTAACAATTGGTTCTACTAATTTTGCAACAGTAATTGGATATTCAATTTCAGCTGTTGCATTTTTATAAGAAATAAGAGCTTTTACATTATATTTGCCTGGTTTGTTCCATTTTGTAGTAATCGTATTATGAGATACTGATTCGATATTCGCATTATCAACATTCCAATCAATTGTATATTCTGCGGGAACACCGAGTATCGAGTAATTTACAATACTGTTTTCACAAATGTGCGAACGTCCTTCAAAGTAGATATTATCTAATTCGAGTGTTACATTTTCAGAATCAGATTTTTCTTCTTCTGATTGAGTAACATGAACTGTCGGTCGTAAAATTTCCTGAGATACATTTGGCTCAGTGTCGATTATTTCAGCTGTTTGAGAATCATTTGAGACTCCTTCAACAATATCTGTATCGTCGGTTTCGGTCTCAATATATACAACTTCTTCTGTTGGATATTCTGTGACTGCAAGAGTCGGGGTGTCATTTGAAATCACATTGATGCCGACACTGCCAATTATTGCAGTTAATACAGCATAATAAACATTAAAAGATTGAAATCTGAATTGGAAAAAAGTATGAAAAAATAATGCATATGAAATACGTTTCCAGACCGTTTTAGTAGGCTGAATAGCTGCATTTTTGAACGTTTCAGAATATAGTTGTTCAACACTTGTTTCATTTAAAGAATGCTCAATTCCCGACCATACAGTTTCAGGTGGAGTGATTTCTGCTGACTTAAAAGTCTCCTGAAATAAATCTTCTATATGTTTTCCTTCCTCTTTCATTCTTGTATTGTTCTTGTTTTTGCAAGTTTTGTTAGATTCTCTTGTATTATTTTTCGTGCTCTGTGAAACTGAGATTTTGATGTAGCTTCGTCAATATTAAGCATTTCAGCTATTTCTTTGTGTTTGTATCCTTCAATTGCATAGAGATTAAAAATCATTTTATATCCTTCAGCTAATTTTTGTATTGTTTGTAATAATTCATCTTGCGTAAATTCTGCATCTAATACGTTAAAATTCTCAATATCTGTTTCGTTTATGTCTTCTAATTCCTTTTGATAATAATGCTTTTGATTCTTTTTATAATGAGTAATAGCTGTATTTACCATTACTCTCCTCATCCAGCCTTCTAGTGAATGATCTCTTGAAAATTGACCTATATTTGTGAAAATTTTCAAGAAACCATCTTGTAAAATATCATCCGCCTCGGCTTTATTATATACATATCGTAAACAAATCGCATAAAATTTTGATGCATACTTATCATACAAAATTTTTTGCATGTTTCGATTTTTCTTAATACAACCATCTATTATTTCGTTTTCTGTATACATTTATTTGTACTTTCAAATTATAGACTTTGTTTCTTAAAATTTAGTTGCATTGATTCATAAAAAAAAACATATTTTTTCCTTTATTAAAAATAAAAAAAAACATATTTTTTTACATATATTTGACAATCAAAATGTTTATAAAATTTTTAATTGTATGATATCTCGTTTTTTTTATTTTTTATCAGTACCTATTATATTATTTGCATCATGCATTAAAAATGATATCGCTCCGCAATATACTACTTTTGAAAGAAATTTTGATGAAATTACAATCAATGACATTGTAAAATATAATGATTCGATTTTTTTCTTTGTGGGTGAAAATAATGAAAATGAGGGAGTGATTGGTAGATACAATAAAAATTCGAATGATTATACAGAAGAGGAGGTTGCTGAAATTTTGTATGGAATATCTATTTCTTCAGAAGCAATTTGGGTGTGTGGGGCAAATATGTATTTATACAAATCGCTTGATGATGGCTCAAGTTGGGATCGGGTAAATTCGTTTCTCTATTTTTGGGATGTTGATATAAGTCATTTGAAAGAAATTTATGCTATTGGTAATAAACCGATTTTGGCAATTGGAACGAAACACATGTTAAATGGTAATTTCTACAATCCGAATCCGGTACCACATTATCCTTTTCAAAGCACTCAATTACAAATGGGTGTAAATGATATGTTAGTCATTGATTCTACAGATATATATATTGCGGGATATGGCTCCATTCTTCATGTTAACGGAATAGATACAAAACCACGCTATTGCGATATAGGTGGTGAGAATTTTACCGGCATTACTATTGCCGGTCAGTCATCAATTGCAACATGCACATTCTCTGGTAATATATACATCTTTAATACAATTGATTCGGTTTGGAAAAAAGAATATGAAGGAAACATTAAATTACAACACATTATCGGCGACACTTACGGAAATATACTTGCATTTGGTGACAAACGTTACATGTTGGCTAGTAACGATCATGGAGACAATTGGACTCGCATTAAATATCCAAATGCTCAGGATGTTACCTGCGTCACATATTTCGACAATCATTTCTATATCGGCACAAGTACGGGTCAAATTATGGAATTTGAACGAAAGCAGTTAGAGTAAGCACTAACTACTTTTCCGGGACAGTATCGATAGACTCCCAAAATATGACACCTATATTTCGATATAAAAACTTATATCAAACTCAGGTTAATACCAATAATTACAATATTTTACACAAGAAATTTCTAACAAAATCCAAAATCAGAGCATCTCTTACATAATCTTAATGAGTACAAAATATTAGGAAACTAAATAATACTACAAAGCTACTTTTTATTATAATTCATGTAATTGTTCAATTTTTTTCAAAATCGAAAAAATGCCGTTTAAATAGTCTGTTCGAATAGTATTAAATTCTTCTTTAGCTGATTTTTTTGAATCCTTAACTTGCTTTTGTTTAGTACGAGCTTTTTGATAAAGCTGAATTGTTTCTTCAATAAGTGCTTCCGCCTCTTCCTTTTTATCGGGATATAAATCGCGAACAATAAAACATTCTTCAAAAACTATTTCGAGTCCTACTTGGAGTTCTTTTTTAAATGTACGTAAATTAGCCATAGTTATATTATTTATTTTGTATGATTATTTTTAAAAAGTGTAAGTCGTTCTTCTAAGTCCGGTATTTGAGATTCATGTATCTGAGATGTACATGCACGCAAGCCCTCTGTACGTTCACTCCCGGTAATATCGAGTGTAATTGCACTAATACCGTAATGCAACAATTCGTGCAACAATTCGCTTCCGCTATATCCTTTATGCGATATGGTAAAATAAAATCCGTCTGCAATTGGTTGATCAACGTCCGTTTCATAAACAATAGAAAAACCGGCATCAACAAATAATTTTTTCATTTTCTGAGCTCGGTTTCCATAAATCTTTACATCTTCCACAAAATTATATGTGCCGGCATTTGCCGCTTCCAATAATGCAAGCAAGGCGTATTGACTTGAATGTGATGTGCCGGCAGAAAGAGTATATAAAGCACCATAAATAAGAGCTCTGCCAAATTCTGTTATTGAAAATTTCTGTGCCAAATCCGGAAATTTCCTTGTATACAAGGCATCAGAAACCATAAGTGCCGAAATCCGTTGTCCGGCATAACTAAATATTTTAGAAGCCGAAAGGAGTAAAATATAATTGTCGTAATAGTGAGCTATAGACGGCTGGTATGGTTCTTTGCCGGGAATACTGAAATCTTTCCTAAAATCCATACCAAAATATGCCAAGTCTTCAATAACTATAATGTCGTATTTTTGTGCAACTTCGGCTATTATCTGAAGTTCTTCTTCGGTAAGACAAATCCACGAAGGATTGTTTGGATTAGAATAAAGAATAGAAGAAACAGATCCATTTTTACAATATTCTTCCAATCTATCACGAAGTTTTTGACCGCGATAATTATACACATCAAACGATTCATACTCTAAGCCCAAAATTTTCATTTGTTGTTTTTGAACAGGAAACCCCGGGTCTATAAACAACAATTTATTTTTTTTCTCATCGCGTTGGCAGGTTGTAATAAACGAAGCAAATCCACCTTGCATAGAACCAACAGTAGGCACGCAGCCATCGGGAGAAATATCTATATTTAAAAACTGTTTTGCAAACCGTGATATCTCAAGTTTAAGTGCCGGTATTCCTTCTATCGATGGGTAAATAGATGCTACACCTTTACGCAAAGCTTCTATTTCAGCTTCAACACCAATTTGTGGTGGAGCTAGTCCCGGCACCCCCATTTCCATTTTTATAAACTGAATACCGGTTTCTTCTTCAATATCTTTAACCAGTTTAACTATCTGACGAATAGAAGCCTTTTTAATGTCCTGAATACCATTTACTTCTATTTTGTTTTTAATTATATGTTTTGGAATTGGAATCATCGTTTGTATTGAGAATTTAATTTTTTATTTTTTTCAATCCTAAAGTACGCAAAATTTGAATCAAATCGAATAATTTGACTCGATTTTATAATAATTTTTTGTGTTTTGGTGGTAGGATACACTAAAATTGGGTATTCTGTCCCGTCGTTCATGGTAACAAATAACCTCACCGGCAGTGCAAAATCTTTTTGCACTTCTGTCCATTTTACATATACATATACTTCTTCGTTATTAATTTCTTCAAATTTATATTGTAATTCAGGCACATTTCTGTCGTATAAATACTGATTAAAATACCATGTCAGATTTTCATGGGTAAATTCATTTACATATTCAATAAATTCAGATACGGTAATGTTTTGCAAATAGTATTGTGCATAAAAATCACGAAGCAAATCAAAAAATAAGTCATCACCAATAATATTACGTAATCCGTGAAGTGCCCATGCTCCTTTAAGATATGGGTCGCTATCTTTATAATCCCAGAAATTTACGCCACGCGGTCCAACAACCGGATTTTTGTTTTTTACTAACATACCATAGAAACCGAGATAATTGCGTGCAGCTTGTTTACCATAAATATGTTCCACATATAAGACTTCAGCATATGTTGCAAAACCTTCATGCAGAAAAATATCTGCATAATCTTGAGCACTTACGGCATTACCCCACCATTCGTGTGCAGCTTCATGAACAATCAAATAATCAAATCCTAAATGGTGCGTATATCTTTTAAAATTTGTACCATATGCTATTGCTGTTTGATGTTCCATGCCGGCATATGGGCTGCCAACAAGCTTAAAACCTTCCTCAGACCATGGATAAGGTCCAAACACTTTTTCGTAAAATTGTATTACTTGAGGGGTTTGGGTAAATATTTTTTCTGCTTCTTCCTTATGTTCGGGCAAGACATAATAATCAATTGTAAAATCTTCGTTTGTGCCGGAATATTCAGTAGAAAAATGCTCAAAAGCTCCGACATACAACGTAATATTATAATTATTTATCGGATAATTTGTTTCCCATACAAAACGTGATGTTTGTTCATCATCATATTGTTTTGTAAGCACCCCATTACTTATAACTTGCAAGCCTTTAGGTACGGTTATATCTATTATTGCCCCCTCATCAGGCTCATCTGAAATATGATCTTTGCACGGCCACCATAAACTTGCTCCTGCAAGTTCGCAGGCAACACCAATCCAGGGTTTCCCATCTTTTGATTTTTTCCAAACAAAACCGCCTTTCCATGGTGGCTTTGGTGCTTTTTTGGGCTTCCCTTGATAATAGCATCGAATACTTTGTTCCGAATTTTGTATTATTGTGTCGGGGAAGGAAATATATACCGCATCGAATTCCCGCTTAAATAATAATTGTTCATTTTTATACAAAATACTATCCAACTGCATATTGTCGTACAAATCAATTTGAATTTTTTGTGTTGGTCTTACAACATCAAAATCTATATCAACATATCCGCATATATATTTTTTATCGGGATTAATAGAAATACTGAGTGCATAATGTTGGACATCATAGCATGTTCGCAAGTTATTTAATCCTCCTTGTAAAGAGTCTTCTCGAGAAAAAGTCGGATATACATCTCCGCGAATAGCTGTTTTTCTGTTTATATTAATGCCAATTAATCGGCAACTATTAAAAAGTGCGAGTACAAGAATAAACCATATTAAAAGACTGTATTTTTTCATAATTATAAACTATAGCCAACACCGAAAATAAAATTTCGTTCGTAAGAATAAAGTCCTACTTGAAAAGACCAATTTGAATTGGTAATATAAAACAATCCCGCACCAAGTAATGCATTCATGCCCGAAGGAATATGTGAATAAACATATTTAGGTGAATTTGCATTTGAAAAATCACTCTGAGTATACACAAATCCGGTATGTGCGTAGAAAAGAACATTCTTGGTAAAAGAATGAGCCAATCCAAAGTGAGTAATGATGTGTGTGTATGGGATACTTGTTTGTTGTATGTTTGAATTTTCAATATGAGTGCCTTGAATTGTTTTATGCGAAAGCACATTTGTGGAAACGTGGAAATAATATGAGAGATAATCAATATTATTGTGAATAAGTGTTGATATGCCATATGTTTGGGAAGCCATACTGTAATTTGCAACAGACGTAATTGTTTTTTCACGAGCAAAAAAAGTGTTCGCAGATGAATCTACATCTTTAGTAAAAAAATTTACCTGTCCGTACGAATTGCTCACGAACAAAATACCAAAAAAAACAAAACTGCTGTATATCCAATTTTTCATCTGTACAAACTTACATATTTTTCTGTTAAAATAAACGTAATTGTGTATCTGGTTTTTTCCCGGATACGACAGAAAAGTCTGTTTTTTGAGCTAAAGCATGGTACTGTGCAAGGTCAAAATCGAATCGACTTTTTTGTGGTGAATGATATATCTCCGGAACAAAAAAAGGGTTTTCTTTGTATGCCTTTTTTTCCTCTTCAGAAAACACACGCACACTGCCATATGTTCCGTCGTATCCGGCATTTATATACACATCCCCCTCACGCATTCGTCGTATGCCTTCGGACAAAAGTGGAGATGTTTTCTTGGCAATATCATTACTATTCATTTCGCACAATAAAAATAACTCATTGGAGCATGCCGATATTATTTCTTGATATGCATTTTGCACCTTTTTTGTAGCCGGTCCCACAGAAAGAAATTCAGACAATATTTCGGTTAATGGTATTGCATATTGGGTGTGCTGTTTGTTCATACATTCAGAAATATCATCACGATCAGATAATTGAGCAACCCTGTCCATAACGCCTAAAGTTAATGGTTTCTTACATACAGGGCATATAAACTTATGTTTGAGCACTTCAAGCGGATTAAGGCACACATCACATTTTCGGTGACCGGAATAATGATATTTTCCACCCTGCGGATACATATCAATTGTTCCAACAAAGCTTTTTCCATTTTGTTCTTCCAGTGCTTTTTTTATTGCATAATAATTCGGTTCACAATCAAAAACATTTGCATTTCTACCAAGTTTATCCGGCGAATGAGCATCTGAATTGGAAAGGAGTGCAAATGAATCTAAAGATTTACACATAAAATTCATAGGAACATCAGACGACAGCCCTGTTTCTATAGCATGAATATGTGGTGTTAAGTCACCATAACATTCTTCGATAGAATCGAAACCGGACTTTGCTCCGAGTGCCGAAAACCAGGGGGTCCAGATATGAGCAGGCATACAGATAATATCTTCAGAAACAGAAAGAGCCATTTCTAACAAATCGTGAGCATCGAGACCAATAATAGGTCGACCATCGGAACGAATATTAAATTTTTTATTTTCTAACACCTGTTGAAACTTTCTGGCAATATCTATAGTAGGAGCAAAAAAAACGGTGTGTACTTTTCGTGTCTTACCATCTTTTTTATAAATGGTGCTAATTTCTGTTGTCAGAATAAATTGAGGTTTTGAATCTTCAACCCAATCGTTTGTATGTTGTAACGATTTTTTGAGAACATATGTTCCCTTATCTGATTCATCTAAGCTTTTTTTAAGAACGTTAAGCCATTCGGGATGTGTAAAATCGCCGGTACCGACAATTTTTATTCCTTTTATGCGAGCCCAATAATCTAACCATTCCGGCAATAATTGTTTGCTTGTTGCAAGGGAATATTTCGAGTGAATATGAAAATCTGCGATGAATTTTGGCATAAAATATTAGGGATTATAATCTGCATTATTCATAATATATAATGGGTCGTCAATTTCAAATAAATCTTGCATTGAAATATGCGAATTATGTTTCATAAAAGATTCCACAACATTAAAACCTATCCACTGACCGATACGAGCTGGAGATTCTTTTGTAAAAACGGGTGTAAAAGGACCTTCGTCAATAAAACGTTTTATAATTAGATAATCGGTTTTAAACAACATATTATCAGTTGATACAAAATATTTCCAAAATTCCTTTTCGGAATTTTCGCAAAAAGCAAGTTGATCTGCAGAATACCCCCACAAAAGAGTATCGTGAATATAGGGTAATGTTGAGCGAACAAGATACATATGTCTGCCGTAGTGAATCATTTCCGACAATAAATGTTCTTCCTCAAAATTATTCGAAAACTCTCCGTCAGCAACAGCAAGCATACAGTCGACCGGAATGCGTTTTTGGTGCATTCTTTTGCGAATAAATGAAGGGATATCTGTTTGCTCGTACAGTGGATGTGATGATCCTAAATATTTATCGAGACCAATGGCAAGGATATTTTCATCGACTATAATTGAATAATTTAAACCTGAAATAAATGTTACTATTTGAGGAATCGAATAATCCGGAAAATAAAATTTGAAATACGTAAATGCCTGTTCGATATCTGAAATAACGGGTGACATATCAGAAAAATTACGATTTACATCCGTGTATAACTCTGAAAAAAAAGAAGAGGTAAGTGTTTTTTCTAATTGAGAGAAATAATCGGAATGAGTATGCGGAACAATACCAAGAACCCGTTGATTATAAGAATCGAAAAAAGGACCTATTTTTTTTGCCATTTGTACTGCCTCTTGGGGCGATTTGCTCGAACTCAATTCCAATATCTCAGAATGAAACGCAAAATATTCAACCGAAACAGAAATGTCGGACACATCACGTTCATACGGATTTTCGGAACAAGAATATACACAAACAGATACAATTAATAAGAACGGGAAAATAAATTTTGTCCGCATAAAAAATATTTATAAAAAATTGTTACAAAATACTAATGCCCACAGGCATTACAATAAAACTTTTTGACTTCAGGATTATCCATAATTTGGAAAGATATTTTTCCCGTATCAATGAGTTCACATAATTTTTTCGGATTTATTTCATAAGCCCGTTGCAATGCCTGTTCAAAGACTTCAGTATACCTCATATAATTAGTATGTGTGCAAATAGAGATAAACATAAAGATGAAATTTTCATCGATATTCGGGTTATGAATCATAGGAGTCATAATAGAAAGAGGATATTCGTAATCTCCCATTGAAGTAAATAGCACCGCTAAATTATACGCCCCTTGCCAATCGGTTTTATCTATTTCAATAATATTTTTTATTCTATCAAAAGCCTCTTCTATAAACTTATCTTCGTTGGAAATTTTAAGATTCTCGCCTAAAGCCTCAATCGATAATATTTGCAACTGAAGGTTTACCGGATCAATAACATATTTAGGTAAAGAAGAATTCATTAAATCATCAATTTCACGTTGTAATTCTATAACATATGAATCGTTATTTATTACTTCTATTTGCAATCGTGCAAACACTAAATTTCTTCGGATATATGCATTTTCAGGAGACATTCTGTTAAGACGTCGCAGTTCAATAACATATGCCTCGTCTATAGGAACCTCCCGTGCCTCATAGTCGAGCCATAATTTATTCATAAGTATGCCGGCATATTCAAATCGGTTAGGAATATTCATCTTATCAACAGCTAATCGGGTATATCTTTTTCTCAAGACTTGTTCGATAATATATTTTTGGATAGCCAAAGCTTTATCAATATCATATTCCTGAAGAGCTTTATTAAAAAGATATAAAACATAATCTTGTTCTTTTTGAACAGTAGAAATATCGTAGCGAACTCTAATATCTATCTTTGCAAAGCGATGTTTTGCAAGAATAGGTTCAAGCATTTTTTTATTATCACCTTGTTTTAAATAACGCAGAACTTCCTTTTTTGATTTCGGTCGCAGAAATTGAAAATCTGTACCAACAATATCTGAATAGAATAAACTCCACGAATCGCTACTTTCAGTAGTAATAGGCACAGAATTTTCGCTATATTCTTCAATAGCACGTTTAATACTTAGAATACGCTCACCACGTAATTCCATATTACGTTGCGGGTCGCCATCGATAGATGAATAAGCAGTAATTTTAAAAGAAAGCGGATGAAAGTGCGGTTGATCTAAAGAATCAATAAAAGCCTGAATATCTTCTTTTTTATATTGTGATTTTCCTTTATCAAAAGGAATGGTAAAAGATACTATTGCCGTATCTTGTCGCGGAATATATCGAAATGCATTATGACTTGGTGTAATTGTATCCGGAAAAGCTTTCGCTTTTGGAAGAGTTGTGTTTGTTTCCGGCATTATGTATGGTGGAATAAGGCTGGCACATACATATTTATCAAGAATAATAACCAAATTTAATTCATAGTCACGAACGCCCTCAGGAATTGTTCCAAGCTTAATTTTCAGCTTATCTTTTGCCACACGACCTTGATATTCATTTTCTTTTTCAAATTCTCTATTATATACCGGTTTTGTCATATGCCCTTTATTAAGCATAATAGTATTAATAAGATTATCACCATCGCACGGATATTGTTTCCACATTACTATATCAACAGCCAAACCATCTTTCGGGTATCGCAATAATTTTCGTAATGTACGATAATCATCAGTTTCGAACCAAATAACCCCATCTTTAACAGAAATATTTTGCTGTAAAGCATAAATATCCGGAAAAATTTTAGATTTACGACACGCACGTTCATCATAACCATCAAGAAAATATTGATATGTAGTAATTGGTAAATCAGCATTTTTAAGTTCTTTTTTATTGAGAGACTCTAAGCTGTAATTTCCAAAATTTAAAGAAATATATGCTCGTTTACCTTCTTCGTCGAGCCGTGCTGCTATACCAATAAATGTATATCGCGGGTTTTCTGCAATTTCTAATAGTTTTGTCCGCGAAAAAATTATGTATGCAACGTCTTGTCCCACCTCATCATACGTTAATAATGTTCGCCCTCTTTTAACTAATGATTTTAATATAATTTCATTCGCATCAGTATTTCCGTAGTCATATTCGTATAAGCGAGTTTTAATTTGTTTTCGTTCCGAAATGTCATTTATCCTGGATATTTCTCTTTTTGCAATATAATCAGCCATATCCATTGCAGTATATTCAAGGATAGTTCGCATACGAAACTGCCTGATTCCTAATTTTTCACATTCCTGATTTATATGATAAAAAATAGCATCACGCATGAGAGTATCGTCGAATGCTTCCGGCATAATTTCCGTAAAAAATAATTCTCTTCGCTCATCAGAAATATAATAGTCATCTTGTGAATAAGTCGTTATATATGAAATAAATAATACAAAAAGCAGAAAAAAATGTTTCATTTGTAATTGATTTAAATGATAGCTTTATGAAGCTAATTGAACAAAAATAATAAAAAAAGTAATATAATAATTTTTTTAGTATGCTAATTCAATAATATTAAGTTTTTAATCTGTCACATCTTTTTTTTCACCGATAAATGTGTATTTTTGAAAGGTAAATTACAGAATATGGCTGAACAAGATTCTATACGTATTGATAAATGGTTATGGGCTGTTCGTATTTTTAAAACACGAAGCATAGCTGCAGCTGCCTGCAACAAAAATCAGGTTTCAATAGATTCCGTTCAGGTAAAACCTTCACGAACAATAAAAAAAGGCGAAGTGATTTTGGTAAAGAAGCCCCCTATTGTTCGAAGTTATAAAGTGCTGGATATTCTTTCTCAACGTAAATCAGCAAAAGTCGTTCGTGATTTTGTGGAAGAAATAACCCCCCGAGAAGAAATTGATAAACTGCAAACATTTCATATGCAAAAAGTCGGTTTTCGAGAAAAAGGATTGGGACGCCCTACCAAAAAAGACAGACGCTCTCTTGATGATTATGGTTTAATATAATACATTTGCCACATGATAATAGCTACACAAAAACGACAACAAAACATTGCAGAATACATTTTATATATGTGGCAACTCGAAGATATGATTCGTGCCGTAAAATTTGATGTTTCGCAAATTGTTTCGCAATACAATTATCCGGAAGAAATCATGAAAGATATTACCGCATGGTATGAGCAATTGGCTGCTGCCATGAAATCTGAAGGAATTGAAAAAAAAGGACATTTACGTCAACTTCAAGAATTAATAATTGAACTTTCTGAACTTAACATCAGCTTATTACAAAATCCTTCCGAAAAAGAATATCAGGAATTATTTAATAATGCATTACCTCATATTGCCGAAATTATTTCAAAATCTGACAAAACCATAAAAAATGAAATTGAAGCCTGCTTAACAGGTCTCTACGGAATGCTTTTGTTACGATTGCAACAAAAAGATATTAGCAAAGACACTCATGTTGCGACAACGTCATTTTCTTGTCTTCTGGCAATATTATCGAAAAAGTTTCACGAATTGGAAAAAGGAAATCCTTAACTACTTAAAAAATATAATATGCCTCTTATTTCACCTTCATTATTATCTGCAGACTTCACACACCTGAAAAAAGATATTGATTTCATAAACAATTCGGAAGCAGATTGGTTTCATCTCGACATTATGGATGGAGTGTTTGTGCCTAATATTTCATTCGGAATACCCATAGTTTCGGCGATAAAAAAATATGCCCAAAAACCTTTGGATGTTCACTTAATGATTACCAATCCTGACGCATATATTGAGGCTTTCAAAAATGCAGGGGCAGATATTTTGACTGTTCATATTGAAACATGTGTTCATGCTCACCGCACAATTCAACACATTAAATCTCTGGGCATGAAAGCTGGTATTACACTAAACCCCCACACACCTGTTTCTGCAATTGAAAATTTAATTACTGATGTTGACATGATTTTAATTATGTCTGTTAATCCGGGATTTGGAGGACAATCTTTTATTCCGCAATCTCTCGAAAAAATTAAAACGGTTAAAAAAATTATCAGAGATTCTCAATCCGAAGCTTTAATACAGGTTGATGGTGGAATAAATCCGGAAAATGCACACAAAATTACAGCTGCCGGTGCCGATGTGTTGGTCGCGGGAAATGCTATTTTTGGTTCAGCAAATCCATCATCTGTTATTAAACAATTAAAGAATAATTGAACTTTTGCTTGTTCTAAAAAATAAATACTGTTTTCAAGTATAGTCTCCAAAAAATTTATTAAAATATTTGGTTAAAAATGTCTAAAAAATGACCGCACAATAAACACAAAAACCTCAAAAACAACAACTTAATTCATTTCCGTAATATCAACATTATTTACAGCCTGTTTTTGACTTCTTTTTTTTTCTACATTTGATTGATAAATAATAAAATAATATGTGTAGAAAAAATATCATTTTTGTGTTTTTCATTCTTTCAAGCTTTTTTATACAAGCTCAAATTCCTGCCGATTATTCTATTGGCAGATGGTATAAATATAAAGAAGCTGCCGTTTCATACACATTTGATGAATTCTATGAATTATCAAATACCCCTGGATTTAAACATATAAGCAATGGTAAAAATATGCACAAGAATTCGTAATTAGAGTTTCACAAAACTGTTAATTTAGTTCGCAATAAACTTAAATAATATATTTTATGAAAATAGCAAAATTGTTTCAACAATTCCCAAAAATAAGCTTTATAGCTTTATCAGTATGGTTTAGCTCTTATGTTGCTATAGCACAAGAGACTGTAACAACAAACACACAGGGCACTCATGACGGTTGGTTCTATTCATTTTGGACAGAAAACCTGAATGATGGTGCGTCAATGACCTTATATCCGGATGGCAGGTACACTACCACTTGGAACAACACTCTCAACTTTACAGCAGGTAAAGGATGGGCTGTGGGATCTCCCGACCGTGTTGTGTGTTTCGAAGGAACATACAATGGAGGTAGTAACGGTTTTTTAGCTTTATATGGCTGGACAAAAGACCCTCTTATCGAATACTATGTTTGCGAAAAACACGGCGACTGGACTCCTCCGGGAAACACAGCAGGTGTAGAATATTACGGAGAGTATACTAGTGATGGAGGCACCTATAAAGTATATACCGGATACAGAGAAAATAAACCTTCAATTATAGGAACAGCTTCTTTTCAGCAATATTGGAGTGTGCGTCAAGAACAACGTTCATCAGGCACCATAACATTTGCAAATCACGTAGAGGCATGGGAAAGTATTGCAGGATTACAAATGGGTACGACATGGGATTATCAAATTATGGAGTCTGAAGGTTACAACAGTTCCGGTAATTCAGATATTACGGTATGGGAATGTCAAGCATCTCCTATTTCTGTTGAACTTACTGCACCGACTGCACAAACAACTTTTGATGCTCCTGCGAATATAACCTTAACTGCGGATGCATCTACAACAAATGGTTCTATTGCGAGAGTAGAATTCTACAACGGCGATACAAAATTAGGCGAAGATAATTCTGCACCATATTCATATACATGGAATAATGTAAGTGCCGGAACCTATTCTATAACCGCAGTTGCAATAGACAATTCAAATGAATCATTGGAGTCTTCAGCGGTTTCGGTGCGAGTTTTTGCTCCACAAACTCCATACGGCGGCACAGCACATGCAATTCCGGGAACTATTGAATTCGAAGAATTCGATGAGGGAGGAAACGGTAATGCGTACTACGATACAGATGAGGGGTCTCAAGTTGACCCAAGACCAAATTTCAGAACAGATGAAGATGTTGATATTGAAAAATGTGATGACGACGGTGGGTACAATCTAGGATACACAATTGCCGGTGAATGGCTTGAATACACTGTAGATGTTGAACAAACAGGTTCGTATAATATTGATTTTCGAGTTGCAAACGAAACAGATACAAAAACAATTTCTCTCGCATTTGACGGCACAACAGTGGCAGAAAACATATCTATACCGGCAACCGGTGGATGGCAAACATGGGAAACAGTAACAGTGGAAGATGTTCAATTAACCGCTGGCACCCAAATTATGCGAGTAACAATAGGTGCAACTGATTATGTGAATTTAAATAATGTCACATTTACTTCTAATAATCCTGTTGATAATTGTCCGGATGATCCGAACAAAACAGAGCCTGGAATTTGTGGTTGTGGAACTCCTGATGTTGACACCGATGGCGATGGCACAATGGACTGTCTCGACAATTGCCCGAACGACCCGAATAAAACCGAACCGGGATTATGCGGTTGTGGAGTTGAAGAAGGTACCTGTGACCAATCCATTCAATTAACTCAAGGATGGAATCTTATCGGATGTCCTATTGATGGGGAAACTGATTTAGAAACAGCTCTCCAAAGTATGTGGCAATATGTAGAACAAGTCAAAGATTTTGAAGGATTTTACTCGAATACAAATACTCCTGAATTAAATTCACTTACAACAGTTAAGTGGGGGTATGGATATTTTATTAAAGTTTCTCAAAATTGCGAGCTGACATGGCAATAACAAACTTCTCAACTCTCTCTCTCTTCATAGTATTTATTTAGGTAGTGAAGGGGAGTGTTCCCGCCAGGGAATGCTCCCTTTTTTGTTTACTTCTGCCCACCCACCTCTATAAATATTTCCATTCATAAAAATACCTATTTTTAGGGATTGTGTATACCATAATTTATTCTGTTTTTTGCAAAGATAAATAATAACAAATAAATACATTACAATGAAAAAATATGTTTACACACTTTTACTAGTAGTACCACTTTCTATTTTTGGTCAGGATTCTATTACCAATATTCTTAAAGGTTTTTCAACCGGAGGGGGAATATATGTTGACGGAATATATAATTTTTCGGGTGGAATTGAAGAAGGATTCGGATACGCAGCCATGGGGCTCGCAGAAGTTTCATGGAACAGCGACGATGCTGAATTGTGGAAAGGTACCGAACTGTTTTTCACAATCACACCGCTTGCCGGTTCAGCACCATCAGATAATTTAACGGGTGATTTTCAAGGGATTTCAAATATTGATGCCGGTGGAAATTATGTCTGTTTTCAGGAATTATGGATACGACACACATTCCCGTTTTTTTCAATAAGTGCCGGATTGCATGATGCAAATGCATTATTCGCAGTAAGTGAACATGGCAGTTTGTTTCTCAACGGTTCGTTTGGAATTCCTTCACTCATAGCAGAAAATGCTGTTGCTCCACTCTTTCCGTTAACAGCATTAGGTGTTCAATTAGAAATTCCATTAGGGAATTATTTGTCATTTAATTCGGCTGTATATGATGGAAAGCCAACAAACTTAGAAGATAATCCACATAATCTTACATGGAGTCTTTCGCCCGAGGATGGTGCTTTATTTATGAACGAATTAGTTCTCAATCAAGAAAATGGTTTTCAGAAATTCGGATTTTTTTATCATTCAGGAACATCCGTATATAATGAAAGCACAGAATTATATGACACCCTTTTTGAACATAATTACGGATTCTATTCGAACCTTGATCAGGAAATGTGGAAAAATAATGATAATTCAAAATCAATTTCTACCTTTGTTCAATTAGCAGTTAGCCCTCAAAAACTTAACGAACACACTACCTATGTAGGTGGCGGAATTGTTTTTGACGGGTTTGACCCACAGCAAAAAACTGTTTTCGGACTCGCTGTTGCATATGCTCAATGCACAACACATAGTATTTCAGAAACAGTAATAGAGTTATCATATGCATATCAAATAACAGAACATATATCTTTACAACCCGATGTGCAATATGTGATTAATGAGTCGGCATCTAATCCCTTTGTTGGTATGATGCGATGTAGTGTGGAATTTTAATTATTATATATATGTTGGTATTAGCAGATTTGAAAGATGGTGAATGTGGTATAATCAGTAAGGTTAAGGGATATGGCGCATTCCGTAAACGAATCAACGAAATGGGTTTTGTGGTTGGCACTAAGGTTACGGCTATTAAAAAAGCTCCTTTGCAAGACCCGGTTGAATATGAAATAATGGGCTATCGCGTGTCTCTCCGGGATACGGAAGCACGAAGAATAGAAATTGTTTCGAAAGACCATGCCAATGAGATTGAAGATATTCCCTTCAATGGCACAATCACGGAAGAGTTACTCCAGCAAACTGTTCAAACAAAGAAAAAGAATATTTCTATAGCACTTGTCGGCAATCCGAATTGTGGAAAAACAACATTATTTAATTATGCGACCGGAAAACATGAACGGGTTGGTAATTATGGTGGCGTAACGGTAGATGTAAAAACCGCAAAAATTGAAAGATTCGGATACACCTTTCATATTACCGATTTACCCGGCACTTATTCTTTGTCGGAATATTCTCCCGAAGAATTGTTTGTTCGCTCACACCTTGCTCAGGCTATGCCTGATGTAGTCATTAATGTAATAGACACATCAAACCTCAAGCGAAATTTGTATTTAACGACCCAATTAATTGATATGAATGTAAAGGTTGTTGGTGCGTTAAATATGTATGATGAACTTGAAAAAAAAGATGATAATTTCGATTATGCTAAATTAGGTACTTTACTTGGTATTCCTTTTGTGCCAACAACTGCTTCAAAGGGTAAAGGATTAGACGAATTGTTACAAAAAGTAGTATCTGTTTATACCGAAAAAGAATCTGTATTACGTCATATTCATATAAATTATGGCACGGATATTATGAACGCAATACAAAAAATCCGGGTGGAAATTGATAAACACAAACGGGTTTCTGATATTTATCACAAACAATATATTGCCTTAAAATTATTAGAAAAAGATTCTGCTTTTACAACCGAAATAAATAAAATTCCGGATACAAAACCAATTATTGAACGTGCTCAGAAAGAACGAAGTGTAATTGAAAAAAAATATAATGATTCGGCTGAAAGTATTATTACCGATGCAAAATATAGTTTTATTCGGGGAGCTCTCAAAGAAACCTATACGCTCTCAAAACAAAAACAAAACAAAGCTCTCAACAAAGGTTTAGATACTATTTTAACTCACAGATGGTTTGGTTTTCCGGTTTTTGTGTTTTTCATGTGGGCAATGTTTCAACTTACTTTTTCGCTCGGAAGCTACCCTATGGATTGGATTGATGCCGGGGTTTCAACATTAAGTGAATTTATTGCCGCTTCAATGCAAGAGGGAATGTTACGCGATTTGCTCATTGATGGTGTAATTGGTGGTGTTGGCGGTGTTATTATTTTCTTACCCAACATTCTTATTTTGTTTTTTTGCATATCTCTCATGGAGGATACCGGCTATATGGCTCGTGCTGCTTTTATTATGGACAAACTAATGCATAGAATTGGTCTACACGGCAAGTCTTTTATTCCGTTGCTTATGGGATTTGGCTGTAATGTGCCGGCTATAATGGCGACACGTACTCTGGATAACCGTAAGGATAGAATTCTTACTATGCTTATTATACCATTTATGTCATGTAGTGCACGACTTCCGGTTTATGTATTACTTATTTCGGCATTTTTTCCCTTTTATCAGGGACTTATTCTATTTGGTATTTATATTATTGGTGTCATTATTTCGGTATTAGTTGCTCTTATTTTTAAACGTATTTTCTTTGCTAAAAAAGATGTGCCATTTGTTATGGAACTCCCGCCGTACCGAAAACCTACATTGCGAAATACAACTGTTCATATGTGGGATAAAGGTGTTCAGTATATAAAAAAAATGGGGACTATTATTTTAGTTGCTTCAATTGTAATATGGGCTTTGGGTTATTTTCCACAAAACAGCGAACAAGAACTTCAATATGAAACTCAAATTGAACAAATTACTGCACATAATTCAATTTCTGAAGAAATTAAACAAGAACGAATTATTGAATTACAAATTGAACAAAAATCTGCTCATCTCGAACAATCTTATATCGGACAAATTGGACATACTATTGCACCGGTTATTTACCCCATCGGATTTGATTGGAAAATTGGTGTAAGTATTTTCACCGGTTTAGCGGCTAAAGAAATAGTGGTAAGTACCATGGGGGTTTTATATCAATCCGATTTGGACGCTGATGAAGAATCAATAAGTTTGCAGAATCGTTTGCAAGAACAGCTTCATGAAAGTGGACCTCTTAAAGGTCAGAAAGTATTTACCCCACTGGTTGCGTTTGCTTTAATGCTGTTTGTGCTCATTTATTTCCCTTGCATCGCAGTAATTGCAGCAATTAAACGAGAAGCAAATTGGAAATGGGCGGTGTTTACCATGTTTTATACAACGGGACTGGCATGGTTAGTTTCCTTTGCTACTTACCAAATTGGTATGTTGTTTTAAAAAATAAAGTATGATACAAGAAATAATAACATATAGTATTTTAATTATTGTTGCGGCATATTTAGTATTCTCAATATATCGCTTTTTTAAACCTTCTGTTCAAAAAACAGGTTGTGCCGGAGGTTGTGCGGGCTGCCCTTTAATGAAAGATAGTGTATGTCAAAGTAATAACTGTATAAAATAATTTCTCGTATGTTAGCAATAATTTCTCCGGCAAAAACTATGGATTATTCGCCACAAACTGTGGTGAAAACTCACACCAAACCTGCATTTACTGAATCGGCACATGAACTTGCCGATATTTTGGTGAAATTTTCAAAAGATGATTTGCAATCACTTATGAGTATCAGCCCTCAATTAGCCGAATTAAATATGCAACGATATCAAACCTGGAAATTCTCAAGTGATGATGATGCCAAACAAGCTTTATTGGCATTCAAAGGTGATGTGTATGTTGGATTGGATGCGGAACATGTATCTTCTTATGCGTTAGATTATATGCAAAAAAACCTGAGAATTCTTTCGGGTTTATATGGCATTCTTCGACCGTTTGATTTAATCCTACCACACCGGCTGGAAATGGGAACTTCCCTTGCAAATTCACGCGGAAAAGATTTGTATGCATACTGGTCAGATACAATTACCCTCTATGTTCAAAACGAAATAAAGCACAACAATCACAGCCATATCATTAATTTGGCTTCACAAGAATATGCTAAAGTTATTGATTTCAAACAACTACCGGTTCCGGTAATTACACCGGTATTTAAAGACTACAAAAACGGAAAATTGAAAATCATTAGTTTTTATGCAAAAAAAGCTCGTGGTATGATGGTACGCTATATGGCAGAAAATAACTGTACAAAACCTGAAGAATTAATTGGTTTTGACTACGACGGGTATTTTTATGACGAACAATTATCAGACGATAAAACCATAGTATTTACCCGATAAAAAAAGCCTGTTGAATATTTTTCAACAGGCTTTTAAATTCTATAAATTACGTGTGCGTTTTATTTACACATTAAAAGTAGATTTTACTGCATCAAGATAATCTAATTTTTCCCATGCAAAAAACTCAACCTCTTTTTGTTTTTCCACCCCATTTTCGAATACCGTAACAGTATCCACATATGACTCTCTACCAAAATGCCCATACGAAGCTGTTGGTAAAAATATCGGGTTTTTCAAACCAAATCTCTCCACAATAGCAGCAGGACGAAGATCAAACATTTCAGCAACTAAACGTGCAATTTCTTCATCAGAAAATAATTCGCCATTTTCTTTTTTCGCTTTACATGTATTATATGTATTTACATATATATTTACCGGTTCGGCAACACCTATTGCATATGAAACCTGAACCAAACATTCAGATGCAACACCCGCCGCAACAAGATTTTTTGCAATATGACGAGAGGCATATGCAGCACTTCGGTCAACTTTCGAAGAATCTTTACCAGAAAAAGCACCGCCCCCGTGTGCTCCTCGCCCACCATAGGTGTCAACAATAATTTTTCGCCCGGTTAGTCCGGTATCACCATGCGGACCGCCGATAATAAATTTTCCGGTTGGGTTTACATGCAAAATATAACTGTCATCAAATAATTTTTGCACCTCATCCGGGTACAATGCTTTAGTTTGAGGCAGCACATATTTTCGCAAATCTCCAGCAATTTTTTGTTGCATTTCCTCGTCACTTCCACCGAGATCATCATGTTGAGTAGACACAACAATTGTATCTATTCGTATCGGTTTATGCGTTTGTGAATCATATTCTATTGTTACCTGCGATTTCGAATCGGGACGTAAATACGGCATATTTTTGCTGTTTTTACGAATATCTGCCAAACATTCGAGTATACGATGTGAAATGTCTAATGTAAGAGGCATGAAGTTTTTTGCCTCATCAACAGCAAAACCAAACATCATTCCCTGATCACCTGCTCCTTGTAATAAAGGATCTGCACGTTCCACTCCTTGATTTATATCGGGAGATTGTTCGTGTATTGCAGAAATAACACCACACGAGTTACCGTCAAATTTGTACTCTGCCTTATTGTACCCAATATTATTTATAACATTTCGTGCTATTTGTTGAACATCAACATATGCATTTGTTTTAACTTCACCGCTCAAAACGGTTAATCCGGTTGTGACTAATGTCTCACATGCAACTTTCGAATTAGGATCCTGAGCTAAAAATCCATCAAGCAATGCATCTGAAATTTGATCGGAAACTTTATCCGGATGTCCTTCCGAAACTGATTCGGATGTAAATAAATATCCCATAGTATATATATATTTATAATAAATAATTGTGGGAAAACTGAGTTGAGAATAGAAAATGACGTAACCAAGGTCGGTTTAGCATTTTTTTTACGTGGTTGCAATCAACTCAAATCTTTCCACTTTAATTAGGACAAATGTATTATTATTTTTTTAATAAATGCATCATG
>CAZLCY010000011.1:0-5184 GCA_964558075.1 uncultured Bacteroidales bacterium | reverse complement strand
TTTTTTATGATGCAATAGTACTATCATTCAATAATGCTGTTCTAAATATTTTCAACTTCCTCAGAGCAGCAAAGTTTTGTTGTAAAATAAAGGCTTTTTCATATAAAATAAACACATTCGGTTTATTTTGGATACATAATATTTTCACCCATGAAACATCAATAGCATTTTTGTTTTCTTTATTTAGAGTTACCATAATTGAATAATGCTTGTAATTTCAATGATAATACATTTCTGTAAGACTATTCTGTTATTTTGTCATCAAAAAAACTTTCGGAACTATTTTTGAAAATATTTTCATATAAATATAGTTATGAAATATAAGTACAAACAAAAAAATTACAGAACTATGAAAAAATATGCATTATATCTTATTCCTGCCATTTTGGGAAGTGTATTTACCTTAGCAATAGGATACATGGTACACCCTAAAATTCAACAATATACAAATGATACTATGATGAGCGAAACAACAGATTTCGCCCAGAAAGCTTCGTATACATCTTTGGCAAAAGGAACAGAACTAATTGATTTTACCGAAACAGCATCGCACGTTATGCCGACAGTTGTTCATATAAAAACAGAAACCGCACTTCGTACCGGAGCTTATCCTCCGGGATATGATATTTGGCAAGAATTTTTCGGACCGCATTGGAATATGCCTCAGCAAGAAAATATTCAACGCGGTGCGGGTTCAGGTGTTATTGTTTCAGACGATGGCTATATTGTAACAAATAATCATGTTATTCAGCAAGCTGACAACATTGAGGTTGTACTCAATAATAAACAATCATATAATGCAGAGGTCATAGGAACTGACCCTAACACCGACATTGCTTTAATAAAAATTAATGCTGAAAATCTGACACCTATCAATATTACAAACAGTGATAATGTAAAAGTCGGCGAATGGGTGCTTGCTGTCGGTAATCCGTTTAATTTAACCTCCACAGTAACTGTCGGAATAGTAAGTGCAAAAGGCAGAAACATCAATATTCTTCAACAAGAGTATGCAATAGAATCGTTTATTCAAACAGATGCAGCTATTAACCCCGGAAACAGCGGAGGAGCTCTTACCAATATGCACGGCGATTTGGTCGGAATTAATACGGCAATTGCCAGTCCCACCGGCTCATATTCAGGATATGGTTTTGCGGTTCCGGCAAATATTGTAACGAAAGTTATTTATGATTTGAAGAAATACGGAATTGTTCAACGAGGCTTTATCGGCGTTTCTATTCGTGATGTTGATTCAAAATTAATTAAAGAAAAAGATTTATCGGTTTCTGACGGGGTATTTATTGCCGATTTACTTGAAAATGGTGCAGCGGGAAAAGCAGGACTCAAAAAAGAAGATGTTATCATTGAAATTGATGAAATTGCGGTTAATTCAACTTCGGAAGTACAGGAAATTATCGGTAGGCGATCGCCCGGAGATATTGTTGCAGTAAAAATAAACCGTAAAGGTAAAGAAAAATTAATTGATGTAACGCTTACAAACAAAGACGGTGAAACAACATTTATTGAAAAAGAAAATGCTGATGTTATGGTTACACAATTAGGAATCAGCCTCAAAGAAATAGATGGGGCGATATTGTCTGAATTAAACATTTCCGATGGCGTTCAAGTTGAAAAAATAGCCGAAGGACTTATTCGAAAACATACCACCATGCGAGATGGCTTTATTATTACAAAGTTAAATAACAAACCCATTTCTTCGGTTGAACAATTTATGGAACTCATGAAAAAACAAAAAGGTGGTATCCTTATAGAAGGTGTGTACCCGGATGCTCCCGGCACTTTTTATTATGCATTCGGAATGTAAAAAACACGTTCACATACGAATAAATCATAAAAAAAGCCTCGATAAAATTTCGAGGCTTTTTTTGTGTAGTTTTTTTATTGAAAAAGGATTCTTATTTTTGACTTTCCTCATATCGTTCATTCATAAGCGATAAAATATCTTTCGTAATATTTAACCGTTCGGTTGCATAAATAATGCTACTTTCAAATGCCTTATTCAGAACAATTTCAAATTGTTTGTCTTTGTTATAAAGTTTAACATTTGCACGCACACTATCAAGCAATTCCTTCATAAGCGTCTGCTCTTTTTGAGCCAATGTTGCACTTTTATTTTGCTCCAACTCCATTAATTGTTGTTGCTTCCGCTGTAATTCCATCTGTTTTGCTTCCGCATTTTTTGTAGTAATAAGTCCGTTTTGAACTTTTTGCTGGAACTCTCCCACTTCTTTTTCAAAATCAGCAGCTTTTTGTTGAAGAGCCTGCTCTTCACGCTTATATTCACGCTGAAACTTCTCCTCCAACAGAGAATAATACTCATAATTTCGCATTACCGAATCAACAACAATATATGCAACCGGGAAAGTTTGTGAAAGCTCTGTTGTATCGTCTGCATCTTTTTGCGATTCTGACGCTACCGTCTGTGATGAACTTGTTTTGTTTTGTGATTGCAATAAAAACAAAACAACAATTGCAAATGCAAAAATAATGTTAATAATAATACTTGATTTTTTCATAATTTTAATTTATCGTTTGTGTTTAAAAAAAGTTTGTAATAATAGTTCACATTCTTCTGCCATAATTCCACTTTTTACCGTTGCTTTAGGATGAATTATTGAAGACTCAACCGTCTGAAAACCTCGTTTCGGGTCGTGTGCACCAAAAATAACTGCACCAATTTGTATCCAATATGCGGCTCCGGCACACATTACACAAGGTTCGAGCGTAACATACAAACGAGCTTTTTGTAAATATTTTCCACCCAAAAAATCGGTAGCCGATGTAAATGCCTGCATTTCGGCATGAGCTGTCGGGTCATTTAATGTTTCGGTAAGATTATGAGCCCGGGCAATTATTTGATTATCATGAACAATAACAGCACCAACGGGAACCTCATCTTTTTCAAAAGCAAGTTCAGCCTGTTTCAAAGCCTGCCTCATAAAATACTCGTCGGTAAACATAGATTGCGTCATAATACTTATAAATCTTTTTTAGGTACAAATGCAAGTCCCAAATCATGTAATTGTTCCGCACTAATATTTGAAGGAGAATCAATCATAAGGTCACGTCCGGCATTGTTTTTTGGGAATGCAATAACATCACGAATACTGTGCGATTCGGTAAATAAGGTTATTAACCGGTCAAGCCCAAATGCAATTCCACCATGCGGCGGAGCACCGTATTTAAAAGCATTTAATAAAAAGCCGAATTGTTTCTGAGCTTCTTCTTGCGAAAAACCCAAAACCTTAAACATTGATTTTTGCAATTCCTGATTATAAATCCGTATAGATCCTCCCCCTATTTCATTGCCATTAATCACAAAATCATAGGCATTTGCCCGTACTTCACCCGGATTTGAATCTAATTTTGCAATATCTTCATTTTTCGGAGACGTAAAAGGGTGGTGTTTTGCATAAAACCGCTGAGTGTCATCATCCCACTCCAAAAGAGGAAAATCAACTACCCATAATGGAGCAAAAACATCGGGTTTACGAAGTCCGAGACGATTTCCCATTTCCAAACGCAATTCTCCAAGAGCTTCCTGAGTATGTACTGTATCCCCCGAAAGTACCAGCAACAAATCACCCGGCTTTGCACCACACTGTTCAAGCCATACGTTCAAATCAGATTCTCCAAAAAACTTATCGACCGAAGATTTTACCGAACCATCCTCATTATATTTTACATACACCATACCTTTTGCACCAATTTGCGGTCGTTTCACAAAATCAGTAAGTGCATCAAGTTGTTTTCTACTATATTCGGCACAGCCATCAGCACAAATTGCACCAACATACTGTGCACTATCAAACACCC
Organism: uncultured Bacteroidales bacterium; assembly: GCA_964558075.1. Classification (GTDB taxonomy): domain Bacteria; phylum Bacteroidota; class Bacteroidia; order Bacteroidales; family UBA1715; genus JAQICB01. The sequence goes on along the minus strand of CAZLCY010000011.1, from coordinate 1,347 downwards.
CAAAACCTTTTCCCTGAGCAAGCGAACTGATATCCGTAATTTTCATATCAAACCGAATATCCGGTTTGTCGGAACCATACAAACGCATAGCATCGGCATAACTAATGCGAGGAAATGCTTCTGTATACGTTATATCTTTAATTTTTTCTAATAAATACTGAGCCAGCCCCTCAAAAATAGAAAGAATATCTTCCTGATCTACAAATGACATTTCACAGTCAATTTGCGTAAATTCCGGTTGTCTGTCTGCCCGAAAATCTTCATCACGAAAACACTTTACAATCTGAAAATACCTATCATATCCGCCAACCATTAATAATTGTTTAAACAATTGTGGAGACTGCGGCAAGGCATAAAACTTTTGTTCATGAATACGCGACGGCACAACAAAATCGCGTGCACCTTCGGGAGTAGAATTTATAAGAACCGGCGTTTCAATTTCAATAAAATTAAGAGAATCCAAATAGTCGCGAACCAATTTTGTAACACGATGCCTCACAGCCAAATTGTATTGCATAGGGCTTCGACGCAAATCCAAGTACCGATATTGCATACGCAGTTCCTCACCACCATCAGACTCTGCTTCTATCGTAAAAGGAGGCGTTTCGGAAGCATTTAAAATTAAAATCGTATGACAATCAATTTCGATATCACCGGTAGGAATAGCAGTATTTTTACTTTCACGTTCAATAACATCACCCGTAATCTGAATCACAAATTCCCGTCCGAGTTCATTTAATTTTTCCTGCAAATCGTGATTTTTTTCACCATTTGCCACAATTTGCGTAATACCATATCGGTCACGCAAATCCAGAAAGGTTACCCCACCCATTTTTCGGGTTCGTTGCACCCAGCCACTTAAAGTTACCGTTTTAGAAACATCAGTAATACGTAATTCACCACAAGTATGAGATCGAAACATTATTCTATTTTTTTATCAGTCTGTTATGCCTGCAAAAATACTAATTATCTTGTGATATAATATGTTTTACACATATTTTTTGTGAGGTAAATGTGCTTCTTGTGTGAATAACTTGCTCCCACAAATTCTTTAGTATGGGCTCATTTTTATTCCAAAAAAAAATGTACAAAGTTATATTCACATACCATATTTATTTGCATCTACTTTTTGTTTTCGCAAAATATACGTACAGTTATACTTTATTCGAAAGAATATTCTTTTTTCTACGGCAAAAAATACCACCACATAACACATAATCTAAAAATCAGATTATTGCCTTAGTTTTCTAACATTTGCATCAATTCAGAAATTGGACTTTAGAAATAAGCTCTAATTACAATTAAGTTCATTTCCATCATAATTTATACTCATGGTTTTTGAAAAAC
>CAZLCY010000010.1:0-30809 GCA_964558075.1 uncultured Bacteroidales bacterium | reverse complement strand
ATAATTGAAAATCTAAAACAATGATTAGGTTGAGAAACTAAGCACGAAACGCCAATAACCAGAAATCCAATCACCACACAATCCCCAACCTAAATTCCCGGTTGAACTAAATTTATAGGTTTTAAATTGGCAGGGTTTATTCAATGTAAGAACCCGATAAAAAGTTTCGTGATTTTTTCCAGATATCCGGAAAATAATGTATTTTTATTGAAAATAGAGAAAATGGCGAGTGTTTTTGAGACGGACTGTGCCGCTTGTTTCAGGAGATTGACGTTGCCCCCCCCATTTGTGAAAACCGATGCACATACATGGAAATTTGGTAGAAAATGATTACATTTGTAATGATTAATTGAATTTGATAGATGTTTAAAACGATAGATATAGACCGAAATAATCTGACTATTATGGGTGTGAAATTTTCCAATTTAAAAACGTTGGAAAGTACCGCAAATGCAATCGGAAGTAATATGTTTGAAGGATTTAAACCAACACCCAAAAGTATTGAGATAATTAGAGATTATGTGATTGGGAAAATCACATTGTCAGAGTTGATAAAAATCGCTAAGGACAAATCGTATGCCTGATTCATACAAATATGTTGACTTAGATTACATCTATACTGATCCAAAAACAGGAATTCTAAGAAATTTAGCAGATATTACGGATGCTGATGACTTACTGTTTTTTGAAAGTGGAGCTGTAGCAAAACGCATTCAAGAACTGTACGAAAAACCTATTAAGATAAAAGGAACAGATAGCTTATTGAGCATTCATAAACACTTGTTTCAAGATGTTTATTCTTGGGCTGGAAAAAAACGAAAAGTTGAGATAAGTAAAGCAGGTAAACAATTTTTTCCAACGACACACTTTGACAATGCTTTTCGTTTTATTGATACATTAATTTCGGAGTACAAAAAGATTTCAGAACGAGACAAATTACAGATAGCAGAGAAATTAGCTGAAATTTTGGATAGTGTGAATTACCTGCATCCATTCAGAGAAGGAAACGGGCGAGCACAAAGAGAATTTTTAAGATTATTAGCATTGGAAAAAGGATTAACATTAAATCTAAACCCACCAGATAATAAAAATGTTTACGACCAATATATGCAAGGAACTATAAACAGTGATATAAAAACGCTGACAAAATTGATTTCGGAACTCATAAAGACATAAAGAAAATAAAAAAAATGACGGGAGGTATTGAGCCAGCTTGACCAGCTTATTTCGGGTGACTGCCGTTAGGGCTCATAAAAAGATAAATCATTTTACACGGAATAAAGTTGCACTTAAGTGAAACCTTGTTGTATATTTGCATATATGAATCAAAAATTTAGAACAGCTATTTTCTATAAAGACTATTTTGAAAAGTTTTTCATTAAACAAAACCCAAAAGTCAAGTCGAAAATAATCTGGACAATAGAACTAATTGAAGAATTAGAGCGTGTACCTGAGAGTTACTTAAAACATATTGAAACAACTGATGGTTTATATGAAATAAGAGTTAAGCTTGGTCGAGATATTTTTAGGATATTTTGTTTTTTCGACAAAGGACAACTTGTAATCATAGCAAATGGATTTCAAAAGAAAACCCAGAAAACACCTAAAAATGAAATTAAAAGTGCACTAAAAATTAAGGAGGAATACGAAAATGAAAACAAATAATAAATTAACTCTAAACGAGTTTAAGGACAAACATTATGGAGAAATCGGTTCAAAATCAAGAACTGAACTTGACGATGGTTATGAAAATTTTAAATTAGGAACGTTACTTCACGAAGCTAGAATTGAAAAGGGATTAACACAAGAAGAGTTAGCGATAAAAGTAGGAACGACAAAATCTTATATCTCTAAAATAGAAAATAACATAAAAGAGGTAAGACTTTCTACATTACAAAAAATTGTACAATTAGGCTTAGGTGGACATTTAGACTTGTCAATAAAACTATAATTTACAAGCCCTAATAACTAGAAATTCAATCTCCACACAATGCCCGGTGTGAATTCCCGGTTGAACTAAATTTATAGGTTTTAAATTGGCAGGGGGGTATTCAATGTAAGAACCCACATTAAAAGTTTCGTGATTTTTTCTCTGTATGCTATTTCCCTAACTATCTGCGTAGCCCCGAAGTGGGCGATATAACCAACCTTGGGCGTAGCCCTAAAAACGACAACCTCATAGCCCCAACCGGGGCGACATAACTAACCTTGGGCGTAGCCTAGGAAAACAACGCCTACCTCATAGCCCCAACCGGGGCGACATAAATAGCCTAGGGCGTAGCCCTAGGAAAAAAATATCCCAAGATAAATTTTCAAAAAAAAGAAAAAGATTTTATTCAATTATATCAAAAATAATTAAATTTGTAAATAAACCGTAACATCAAAAAATATCATAGTATGCCGCAAGCACTCGTAAAAAACCATATTCATATTACATTTAGTACAAAAAACCGTTATCCATTTATTGACAAAGCCATTGCTAAAGAATTGCATTCGTATTTAGGAGGCATTTGCAAAAACCTTGAATCATATCCTGTTGAAATTGGAGGAGTTTCTGACCATGTGCATATTTTATGTCTTTTATCACGAAAAATTGCATTAATGAAATTAATTGAAGAACTAAAAACACATACTTCACTTTGGATAAAAAAACAAGGAATTATGTATCAAAATTTTTATTGGCAACGTGGATATGGAGGATTTTCTGTAAATCCGTCAAACATTGAAAATGTTCGGAAATATATCCTTAATCAAGAAGTGCATCATGAAAGAAAAACATTTAAAAATGAATATAGATTATTACTTAAAAAGCATAATGTTGAATATGATGAACGATATGTGTGGGATTAGAATTATATCCTCCCCGTTTGTAATCATTTATTTTTTCTATGGTTAGAATTAGCCTCAACCGGGGCAACATAACCAAACAGAGTGAAACCATAGGAAATAACGAAAGCCCTATAGCCCCGAAGTGGGCGACATAACCAACCTAAGGTGCAGCCTTATCACCGTCCCCAATCAGCACCTTTTACCCAATCGACAATAAACTTTGCCTTTACATCAGATAATCCGGGCATGAAACCATGACCGAGATTGAAAATCCAATTATGATTGGTTTTACCGAATGCTTTATACGACTCGAGAGTCTTACATATATCATCTTCTGAAGCGTATAAAAGCCGTGGGTCAATATTGCCTTGTACACCAATATCGGGATGTAATAATCTGCGGGCTTCATCTAAGGGTGTTTGCCAATCAATGCTTACAAAATCGCCATGCTCAGGGGTCAGTTCTCGTAACCCAACTCCAATTCCTTTTGGGAAAAAGACAAAGGGCATTTCTTTTTCGCGTGCCTTTTGAGCTATGCGTGTTACATGAGGTAATACTAATTGTGTATACAGATTAAAGGGTATAAGTCCTGCGTGGGTATCAAAGAGTTGAAACATATCAATGTCATGGTCTATTTGTGCCGACATATATTCTATTGAGATGTCTGTAATAATGTGAAGCAACCGCTCGGTTTCTTGGGGATTTTTGTATATGAATTCTATTGCATCAGGGAAATCGGATTTTTTATGAAATCCTTGCAGCATATAGAGTAAAACGGTAAACGGACTGCCGCAAAAACCGATTAATGCCGTGTCATTATCTTTTTTTTCTTGAATGGCATCAATAACATCATAAATATACTCTAATTTTTCCGTATCAGCTTTTAGTAATGATGAAGGTGAATCTGAAGAAAGAAGTGATTTTGAGAACTCGGGACCTGTATCGTGAAAGTGAACATCAAGTCCCAATGCCTGAGGAATCACCAAAATGTCGGAAAACATAATTGCGGCATCAACGCCTAAATCATCGATGGGCATAAGTGTTACATCGGCAGCAAGTTGTGGGTCTCGCATTAGTTCGCGAAATGTATAGGATTCTTTTAAGGCACGATACCGCGGTAAAATGCGTCCCGCTTGACGCATAAACCACACCGGAGGACGTTCTGTTGCCTCGCCCCGAAGAGTGCGTTTGAGTATACTGTTACTATTTGTCATATAATTCTTTTTTTACTGATTGGAGAGCAGTTTTATGAGCAGAAATGGTTTTTTCTATATCTTCCTGTGAATGAGCTAAGCCGAGAAATGCTGCTTCGTATTGGGAAGGAGCGTAATAGACTCCCTCTTGTAATGAAGTTCTGAAAAAGTGCATATACGCATCAATATTACATGTTGATACATCTGTGAATGAATGTACCGCAGGTTGATCGGTAAAAAATTGGGTAAACATGGAACCGACACGGTTACAAACAATAGGAATACCAACAGTAGAAATGTTTTCCCGTATGCCTGCTTCGAGGATTTCAGCAGATTTTTCGAGTTGCTCGTACCATTCAGGGTGAGAATTAAGTAATTGCAAAGTGGTATATCCGACAGCCATAGCAAGCGGATTTCCCGACAGTGTTCCTGCCTGATATACCGGTCCGTTTGGAGCAAGATAATCCATAATCTCTTTTTTCCCGCCGTATGCACCAACCGGCATGCCGCCACCGATAATTTTTCCGAAGCATGTTAAATCAGGAATAATGTTAAATCGTTTTTGAGCTCCGCCCGAAGAAAGACGAAATCCGGTCATTACCTCATCAAAAATAAGGAGTGCACCATATTGTGTGCATAAATTTCGAAGTGCCATTAAAAAATCGTTTTGTGGCACAATTACCCCCATATTACCGGTTACGGGTTCTATTATTATGCCTGCAATTTTTTCAGGATATTCTTGAAACAATGATTCAACAGATTGAATATCATTATATTTTGCAAGTAATGTATCTTGGGCAACACCTTTGGTAACGCCCGGTGAATTTGGATTTCCATGCGTAAGAGCTCCGGAACCCGCTTGTATTAAAAAGCTATCACCGTGACCATGGTAACAGCCTTCAAATTTTATTATTTTATCACGTTTGGTATATCCGCGTGCGAGCCTAACGGCACTCATAGTTGCTTCGGTTCCGGAATTTACCATGCGCACCAAATCTACAGACGGAACCATGTTGGTAATTAATTCTGCAATCTGTGTTTCAATTTCTGTTGGTGCACCAAAGCTAATGCCTTTGTGCATTGTTTCAGACAAAGCTGCCAAAACTTCATCATGTGCATGTCCTAATATTGCCGGTCCCCATGAGGCAACATAATCAATATATGTATTTCCGTCAATATCAGTTATTTTTGACCCCTTAGCTGAATCAATAAATAAAGGGTCTATACCAGTGTTTTTAAAAGAACGAGCAGGAGAGTTTACTCCGCCCGGAATATACTTTTGTGCTTCTGTAAAAGCCTGTGAACTATGAGAATTGTTAATCATAAAAAATAGTTTATACTAGTTTTGAAATAATATCTTGAGTATGATAACTTATTATAATATCCGCCCCTGCTCGTTTCATAGAGTGGAGCATTTCCATAACCAATGCGTCTTCGTTTATCCATCCTTGCAATGCAGCAGCCTTTACCATTGAATATTCTCCACTCACATTGTAGGCTGCAACGGGAACATTTGTGCGTTCTTTTATCGTTTTAATAACATCAAGGTAACTCAGTGCCGGTTTTACCATTACAATATCAGCACCTTCTTCAATATCCGATTCTACTTCACGAATTGCTTCGCGTACGTTCGGCGGATTCATTTGGTATGTTTTTCTATCGCCAAATTGCGGAGAACTTCCCGCTGCATCGCGAAACGGACCGTAAAATGCAGAAGCATATTTTGCCGAATATGACATAATAGGAATTTTTTCGAAATTTCGAGTATCCAATTCCCGGCGAATAGCAGCAACTCTTCCGTCCATCATATCACTCGGGGCAATCATATCAACACCTGCCGAGGCTAATGAAACGGATTGCTCTTTAAGTGTCTGTAATGTTAAATCATTATCAACATCACCATTCACAATTGTGCCGCAATGCCCATGTGTTGTGTATTCACAATTGCACACATCTGCAATAACAAACAAATCGGGAATATGTTTTTTTATTCCTCGTATTGCCTGTTGAACAATACTGTTTTCATCAGCAGCACACATACCGGTATCATCTTTTTGTTCAGGAATGCCAAATAGTATAATTGAACTTACCCCATTGTCAAACAATCGTTTACACTCATCAATTACCATGTCTGTTGAAAATTGATAAATACCGGGCATTGAGGAGATTTCTTGTTTTATTCCCGATCCATAGTGAACAAAAACCGGCATAATTAAATCACTCCGATGAAGATGATGCTCCTGCATCATATTACGGAGTGTTGCATTATATCGTAACCTGCGAAGACGTGTATTTGGAAACATATTTTTTTTTGACTAAAATACTAAAAAAATAAGACTGTGCCGATTAATTCTGCTTTTTTTGCATACGAAATAAAATCGGTAAATGGTCGCTGTATCCACCAAGATAATATGAACCGAGATACGTTCGTCGCGGAGCAGTTTTCCCGTTTTTATGCTTTTGTAACATGAAATCGTATGAAATAATAGAAAAGGAATAGGAATAATTGTGTGTGAGAAAATCTGAAATATAGCAATGATCTAGTTCATTCCAAACGCCTTTATATACATATGTCCCTTTGTGCAGAGAATCAGTGGTTTTTATCATTTTGTTGTGAGTGAAAGTTGAAAGTAATGTTTGTGGAGCTTTGTTGTGGGGGTAATCATTAAAATCACCCATGACAACTATGTGTGCAGACGGATTTTTATTGTATACCTTCTCAATAGCATCGGTAAGCACATGCATTGCCGCAAGGCGTTTGTGTTCACTTCGGGCTGCTCCGCCGTAGCGGGAAGGAAAGTGACACAGAAATACATGTATGGTGTCGTTCCATTGTTGAATAACTCCGGTAACATGTAAAATATCGCGGGTTCGAAGCTGTGGCTGGTTTGCAAAATGCACTCGCAGAGCTGTGTCGTGCAAAACGCAGAACGTCTCCGGATTATATGCCAGAGCAACATCAATTCCTCGTCGGTCTTCCGATTCGTGATATACAATTCGATACCGCATTTTAGACAAAACCGTTTTTCCTGTTAAGTCGTACAAGCATTTTTTATTTTCAACTTCAGCAATGCCAATTATATCAGGAGGATTCCATTTTCCTGCAGCAATAATAACTTTCGAAAGGTTATTTAGTTTGTCATAATACCTGCGGGTATTCCATTTTTTAGAGCCGTCCGGGGTAAACTCTCCATCACTGACGTAGGGTGAATTTATGGTATCAAACAAATTTTCGACATTATAAAAAAGCAACGAAAAAGGAGCGTTCTGTTGTGCAGAAGCATTCAGGCTTATAATTAATAACAATAAAATAAAAATCTTATTCTTTACTAAAAAATTCATATGCACCAAGGTCAGGTTTATTATCTTCTAAACGTGATTGTTCCCGGATATCAAGAGGCACATCCTGGGCAATCTCAATTTTTCCTGTATCTTTTGCCTGCGAAAGTGTATCGAGAGCGAAATTGTCTTCCTGAATACTTCGAAATAAATTTTTCTCTGAATCATATTCAAAGCTTTCAGTGAAATAGTCTGCTAAATCACCCGAAATATCTTGTTTTACCAAACAATTAGAAAACGAAACCGGTAAGGACTCTTCATTGAGAGACGAGATTTTAATTTCATTTTTCATTTTGCCAACAATAATTGAATTTGCACACGAAAAAGATTCTAACAGAAGAGATTTTTCGGTAGATAAATTGTAATTGCTAAGGCTTATCGAGGGCACATAATTTCTGCCACTAATTGTCCCTGTATTTACAATCGTTATATGTTTAAACGAATATGTGCCGCCTTGCAGAGCCATAATGTAATTATTTGCCTGAGCAAACACACAATTTGAGCTTTCAATATCTGCATTTTGAGCAAAAATACTATTTGATGACATTCGTCTGATAATAGTGTTGTGCAAAGCAAGAGAAACCTGTGATTCTTCATTTCCATATATAAGCAGACCATTTACCCCATTTTGAATAATAGCATAGTTAATACTGTTATGTGTACTTGTTTCGGAAAAAATAATACTTCCCCATTGTCCTGGTAGCATTTCAAAAGCTTGTTCTATGCGGTTCGACGAGAATGTAACCGGTTTGTTCTGCGTCCCGTTTATGAGCAATGTGCCATTAATAATAAGATTGGCATGTTTATGTAAAAACACTCGTACCCCTTCTTCAATTGTGAGTGTGTCGCCTTGGTTTATTACCAACGAATCTTTTATTATGTAAGGTTTCGCTGACGATAAGGTAATGCTTCCTGACGATTCGGAATCACAATAAATAACATCTTGACCACTCACCGTAATTGGAATAAAATCGACATTTGTGTTATATGAAATAACGAGGGAATCTGTTGTTCCAACAAGAGTATCAACGGTGTTTTCATGTAATAATGCTTGTAAAAAAATATAGATACTGTCGTGTGGAGCAATGTGTATATTCGAAAATGTTGGGCTTGAAACACCATTAACATTTAATATAAATTCCGAACTATCTGCATGCAAAAGACGTATTGATTCAATATATATACCTTTGGAATGGTGATTGTAAATTTTTAGGTTCCGAGTAATACTTCCTGTTTGGGTAAAAATTGTGTCAAATGAAATTTCGGTTCCGGAATAATTTAATTTTTTTTCTGCAGATGTTATGATGTCGTCTTTTGTACATGAACCAAGCCCTAAAAGTAGAGATAAGGTTAATATAATCAAGTGATTATAAGTTTTGAAAGAGTAGTTTAACATATACATCAATAAAAAATTTATACAAATTTATATAAGAATACGGTTTCTCATTCATAAATATTTTGTATTTTTTCAATTAAATAAATATCTTTGTTAGAATATAAGAAAAAATAAATAATCGTGGCAGGCGAAAAACTTGAAGATATAACATATAGTTTTAAACTGTTTGAAGGTATGCAGAGAGACAATCTTGGGTATATTTACCGAGGTTTGTTTACTCAAAATATTACAGACAATATAATTTCTCTTGCGGAAAATAATTTAGAAACAAGTGGGGAATCTTCAAAAATCAAAAAGAGAGTTTTTTCTATCATGGTAGAATGCTTGCAAAATGTGACACGACATCAGACACCAAAAGATTTGCCGGTAGAAGATCCGGAACAAGAAGGGATTTTTGTAATTCAAAATCATAATCAGGCATATCAAATAACATCCGGAAATGTAATTGAGAAAGATTCGATTCCGGGATTGCAAGCTATGCTTGAGCAAATTAACAGCTTAGAAAAAGAGGAATTAAAAGCATATTACAAAAAAATTTTAGAAGACGGAAGTATTTCCGATAAAGGAGGAGCAGGTCTCGGACTCATAGAAATGGCTCGAAAATCAGGAAATAAATTATTTTTTGATTTTAAAGATTTAAGTTCTCAGTTTTCGTATTTTTATCTTCATACTGCTATTTCAAAAGATTCAGAAAATTCGGTTGATTCTATCGATTTGAATAATATAAAAAATTTGCATGAAATTATTATTCAAAAAAACATCATGCTTATTTTTAACGGTTGTTTAAATCAGGACAGTCTTATTAGTCTGTTGTCTATTATTGAAAGTCAATCGATTGGAGCTGTTGAGGTTAAAAAGAAATTATTTAATATTATGGTGGAAATGCTCCAAAATATTGTAAAACATGGAGAGAAAAAAGATAATGAGATGGGAGGTAATCCCGGTATTTTCTTTTTGTCGGAGCAAGGTAATTCGTATACATTGAGTACCGGAAATTATATAGCGAAGGACACGGTAAAGCCATTTTCAGAAAAATTAGATCATGTCAATTCTTTAGAGGGAGATGATTTAGACATGTTTTATACAAAACGCTTGCTTAATTTTGATATTGACAGCAGCAAAGAGGCCGGTCTCGGAATTATTGATTTACGTATGAAAAGCGGGAGTAAATTATTATACTCTTTTTCGGATGTGAATGATTCTATTTCATTTTTTTCACTACAAGTAACTATATAAATATGAAGCCATTAATTATTGAAAAAACAGAGGAGACTCCGGAGATAATTTTAAATACGAACACGAATACGTATAAAATATCGTATCGTTCGTTGCCCGAAAATGCAAATGGCTTTTATGCTCCTGTCTTTCAGTGGCTTGAGGAGTTTGCACAATCACCGATAGAAGATATTCAATTTGTTTTTGAGTTGGAATATTTTAATACAGCATCTGCGAAGCAAATTGCAAAAATTTTACTTATTCTTGAAAAAATTTATAAAAAAACTGATTTGGAAATCGTGTGGCGATATAAAAAAGAAGATGTAGATATGATGTCGTCCGGAATTCGGTATTCAAAATTGTTGGATGTTGAATTTTCTCTCGAAGAGGTTCCCGATAATTAAAGTAATATATGCTGTATGTATATATAGCGTCGGATTGATGTGGTGTTTTGGAAAGTATCAGTTGTGTGTAAAATGCTGATTTCTTTTTTTCATTTGATTTTTCCGATTGAAAAAATACGTCGAGTTGACGGTTTATAAATTCGTATCCATGAGCACATATTTTTTTACCGATTGTATATCCGATGATTTAAAACGGTTTAATTCTTTATTTAAAAAAGAAGTCCGTTCTAAAAATAGTCTTTTCTCTCTTATTACTTCGTATATTTTAAGAACTAAAGGGAAACAACTCCGTCCAACGCTTGTTTTTTTAACTGCTAAAATGTGTGGAGGAATTACAGAAACAACATATTCTGGTGCATGTATGGTTGAGTTAATGCATACAGCAACTCTTATTCACGATGATGTGGTTGATGATGCAATAAAACGTCGCGGTTTTTTTTCAATTAATGCTCTTTGGAAAAATAAGGCAAGTGTACTAATGGGTGATTATTTTTTGGCAAAAGGTCTGTTATATGCTCTTGAACGGAATCATATTTCTTTGTTGCATATTATTTCAACTGCGGTGAAAGAAATGAGTGAAGGAGAAATTTTGCAAATAGAAAAAAACAGATCCTTTTCGAATAATGAAGAAACATATTATGAGATAATTGAAAAAAAAACAGCAAGTCTTTTTGTTGCGGCTATGAAAGCCGGAGCCGAATCGACAACCGGTGCGAATGAGCAAGCAAAAGAGAAAGTGAGTGAAATGGCTCGTTTTATGGGGCTTGCTTTTCAAATAAAAGATGATCTTTTGGATTATTCGAAAACGTCACTAACCGGCAAGCAAACATGGAACGATTTGAAAGAGCAAAAAATGACTTTGCCTATTATATATGCATTAAGTCAGGCTCCGTATAAGGAACAAAAATATATGGTAAAACGCTTCTATAATAAAAAAAACACGACAGCGGATTATAAAGAAATTAGTACTTTTATTTCTCACTATAAAGGATTTGAATATGCTGAACGTAAAATTGAAGAGCTTTGTTCTCAAGCTCAACAAATAGTTGAAACTTTCGATGAGTCTGAAGCCCGTGATGCCTTTCTTAACTTAATATTGTATATTTCTACTCGTGAAAAATAATAAAAACATCATTCGATTGTTGAATACAATGAAGATATATTTATCTTTGTATTTCAAAAAATAAAACTATGGCAAAATCAAACGAAACAAATAGTATTTCAACAAATATGATTACAAACGGTACTATAATTACCGGAGATATTTCATGTGACAGTGATATTCGTATAGAAGGAGAACTTGAAGGCAGTCTTGTCGCAAAAGGAAAAATAGTGATAGGAAATACGGGAAGAATAAAAGGTGAAGTTACGTGTCAAAATTGTGATGTAGAAGGGGCTCTTAATGGAAAAATAATTACGCATGAATTATTATCTCTTCGTGAAACCGCAAAAATAACCGGTGATATTTATACCAAAAAATTGGCAATTGAGCCCGGAGCAGTTTTCTCCGGAACGTGTTCGATGAATGATTCCACGTCTGACAATGAAATGGCAAACAAAAAAGATATTGCAGGAAAGGAAAAAAAGTAAAAAAATAATTTTTAATGCTCTTAAATATACAAACATCGCTTTTCAGATGATTGTTGTTATTGGAGCAGGAACATATGGCGGGGTTAAATTAGACCAATTTTTTGAGACTAATAATCAGGTTTTTACTATAATTTTATCTTTGTTTTCTGTTTTTGCAGCTATTTATATTGCTATTAAAGATTTTATTAATATTCAAAAATGAAACGTTCCGGTATTATTGCACATTTTGTGCTTACTATTATTTTGTGTGGTCTTATAATCGGACTTGTTTATACGGATAGTATAGATTTCTCTTTTTCTCTCGGGATTAGCAGTATTTTGTTTTTTTTTCTTATTCATATTGTGTCAATATTTATTATTTCTGCTTCAGAACGACACAATCCGCATAAAAAAATTATGATGACAATTGTGACTCATTCTGCTAAATTTTTGCTGAGTTTGGGATATGTAGTTGTTATGCTGCTTGTGTATGCCCCCGATAATTATCAGCTGGGGATATTTTTAACTATACTTTATTTATGTTATGTTTTTACAGAGATGATTGTATTTATAGTAGTTTCTCGTGCTAATAAATAAAAAAATAATCGTAAAAATGAGTACTATTTCATATACTTTTTGGTACGGTTGGGCTTTTGTACGGTCACTTTCGCTTGCACGAATACGAAATTTAGTTCATCTGCGAATTACTTTTATTCTGTCTCGGGTGTTAAAAAAACACATTTTTTCATCTTTTCCTTCTTCTGTGAGTATTGAACCTACTAATACTTGCAATTTGCAATGTCCGGAATGTCCTACCGGTAACAAAACCTCAGCCATTCAGAAAGGGTGTATGAGCAAAGAAACTTTTGAGCGTATACTTGCTGAAGTAAAGACGCATACTTTTTTTATAAATTTATATTTTCAGGGCGAACCCTTTTTGCATCCTGATATGTGTTTGTTTATTTCTCGTGCTCATCAATTACATATGATGTCCTCAACATCTACCAATGCTCATTATATTACCGAAAAAAATGCCGAAGATATTGTTCGTTCAGGTTTAACTCATATTATTGTTTCTTTAGACGGTTTTGATCAACAATCATATGAGGTGTATCGGAAAAAGGGAGATTTTAACGCTGTTGTTTCCGGTTTGCAAGTCTTGTCGACTGCAAAACAGAAATTGAAAAGTAAGTATCCTCTTATAGAAGTACAGTGTTTGTTGTTTAAACATACAGAGCAACACAAACAAGAATTACAGGAATTAGGATATAATAATGGAGCTGATAAGGTTGTGTTTAAAACAGCACAATTTTATTCGGCAGAAAATATGTATATGATGCCTGTTCAAAAAAATAATAGCCGCTATATATTTAATCAGGAAAAACAAACCTTAGAATTACGAAAAAAACCAAAAAATAAATGTTGGAGAATGTGGAGTTCGGTGGTTTTTACTTGGAATGGAACCGTTTTACCATGTTGTTTTGATAAGTATAACTCATATGCGTATGGCACAATTGAGCAATCGTCTTTGCAGTCAATTCTTACTTCCAAACAAGCACGAAGGTTTAAGCAACAAGTGCATACAAATCGTACCGTTTTTTCTATATGTAGGAATTGTACATCGTAAATTGTTATATGCATATACTTATTTCTAAAAAGAGATTTAGTATTTTTGTAAAAATATTGGGGGTATCATATGAATAAAACGCGTCAAACTGTACTATATATTTTCTTTGACTTGCTGTCGGCAGTGTGCTCGTGGACAGCTTTTTTCCTACTTCGTAAAGGCTTTATTGACCCAACTTTTGGAAATATAAAACCCGAAATTACTCTTGATATAAATTATTATTATGGTCTCTCGGCTATTCCGGTTATGTGGCTTTTATTGTATTATTTAAATGGGTATTATAAAAATATTTATAAAAAATCCAGATTAAATGAACTTACCCAAACCTTTTTAATAACACTTCTCGGAAGCATTATTATTTTCTTTTCTATTCTTCTTGATGATATTGTGGAAACGCATCAAACGTATTATAAATCATTAGTGTTTTTATTTACTACTCATTTTGTGTTAACCTATATTCCTCGGGTTATTATTACAAGTATTACCAATGCGAAAATCCATAACCGTAAAATAGGGTTTAATACCTTAATAATTGGCAGTAATGAAAAAGCACTTGATTTGTATAAACGTTTACAAAATAAAAGAAAATCTACCGGTTATAAGTTTGTGGGGTTCGTTAATGTTATCGAACAGGACTCGTACATATTACTCGATTATTTGCCTCATTTAGGATATATTGATTCGGTGGCTGAAATAATAAAAAAAAATCATATAGAAGAAGTTATTATTGCAATTGAGTCGAAGGAACATCAGTATTTAGAGAAAATTTTGTATTCTTTAGAAGGAGTGAATATTATTATAAAAGCTATCCCCGATAATTATGATATTATTTCAGGACGGGTAACTCTTAGTTCTATTTATGATGAGCCACTTATTTCTATAAGTCACGACCTTATGCCATCGTGGCAGGAAAATACAAAACGTGTAATGGATGTGTGTGTGTCTGCTTTTGTGCTTACTTTTGGTATGCCTTTTTATTTGCTGGTTGCTTTGTGTGTGAAATTATCTTCTTCCGGACCTGTCTTTTATAAGCAAAAACGTATAGGTCTTCACGGGAAACCATTTTATATTTATAAATTTCGTTCGATGTATGTAAATGCTGAGTCGAACGGCCCGGAACTTACACAAGAAAACGATACAAGAATTACTAAAGTAGGTGAATTTATTCGGCGATTTCGAATTGACGAAATACCGCAGTTTTTTAATGTTTTAAAAGGAGATATGTCTCTTGTAGGTCCCCGCCCCGAACGGGAATATTTTATTCAGAAACTTATACAACATGCCCCGCATTTTGTTCACCTTCAGCGGGTGAAACCCGGAATAACGTCCTGGGGACAAGTCAAGTACGGATATGCTAAGAATATTGACGAAATGTTGGAGCGCTTGCAATACGACATTATTTATATAGAAAATATGTCATTATACGTAGATGTAAAAATCCTCATTTATACTGTTAAAATAGTTCTCTTAGGAAAAGGATTATAATTTGCCTTGTTCAATCATGGTAACAATCCGTTCAATTAATGCGTCTTCTCCGGTAGGGTCGTATTCGGCTTTTAATGATTCCCCAAACAATCGGGCAACTTGTTGCCACATAAAAGCAGACATCCCGCCACGTAAATCTTTAATCACATCATACGAGGTTTGATCTAATTCTCTGTCTACAAGTTTTATTAAGATTTGTCCTTGACGTATGGTCAGTTTTTTTAATTCTTCGGCATACATCTCCATTAATTCTTCTTGTCTTTTTTTTACATACTTTTTTTCGTCTCGTTTTTTAGATTTGTTTTGTAGCTCCAATTGAATTTCTATCATTGTCCGTCGTGCAATAAGTGAGTAGGGGTACACTTTTTTTACATCCCGAACCAAACGTCGATACCGTAAATATTCATCGTGATTATCGAACTGTAAAGGAGGAAATATATATACTTTATCTAACTGAACTACCGCTAATGTGTCTCCATCAACAACTATCGCAGGTAATACATAAGCAGATGATACATTTACGTTTTGTGCATTACTTGAAACCAATAATCCAAAAAATAAGAATAAAGAAAAAATGTATTTCATATTTTTTTTATTTAAAAAACAAATATACTAGTTTTCACTATATATATTATTTTGTCTTTGAAAAAAACTGTATAATTGCATAATATTTACCAATATGGAAATAGTAATAGATGCAGGAAATACACGTGTTAAAGTATATTTTTTTTTAGAAAAAAAAATAGTGCGTACCTCTGTATTTAATTATTCTGAAATGGATTTTTTAATACAAGCAGTCGCTGAATTTCCAGATGCTCCTATAATCCTTTCTGATGTTTCAGGTGCTATTCCTTCTGACAGCCTTCGTAAAGAACGTTCACGTATTTTTATGTGTACTATTTCTCTCGATTTGCCCATACAAATAGAATATCAAACAAAAAAAACCTTGGGCTTTGATAGAGTTGCTGCGGCCGTCGGCGCTGTTAGCATACGTCCTGACAGTCATAAAATAATTATTGATGCCGGAACGGCTCTCACAATTGATTATGTAGATGATACAAATACATTTAAGGGAGGTATTATTTCTCCGGGAATGGCTATACGCTTTTCTTCTTTACACGAAAAAACAGGAAAATTACCACTTTTTTCACCATCAGATCAAATTAACCTGTTCGGGACATCAACCCAAGAAGCTATTCAATACGGCGTTATTCAAGGTATGGTGTTCGAAATATCTCAATATATTGCATCTTACAGCACAATATTTCCGGATATTGATGTGTTTTTATGCGGAGGAGATTGTTTTTTCTTTGAAAAAATGCTAAAAAAAACCATCTTTGCAGAACCAAATCTAAATGCTTTGGGTTTGCATTCAATATATAATTATAATGTTACAACGTAAATTACTTTTTTTACTCGGAATAATAGTGTGCCTTACGGGCTTTTCTCAACGAGAAACAACATCACCGTACAGTCGATATAATTACGGAGATTTATTTTCAAATAGTCTGACCGGTGATATGGCTCTCGGTGGAAGTGGAATTGCTCATCTGCATCCTCGGTTTATCAGTTTTAAAAATCCGGCAACTCATATTTCTGTTCCTCAGGAACGCTTTGTGTTTGAGCTGGGTGCAGGAACAAATACTCGCCTGCTTGAGCAGTCCGGCAATTCTTCTCAAACTAATAGTATAGGTGTTGAATATTTCGCTTTTTCTTTTCCGATACTAAAAGATACTTGGGCAGGTTCGGTTGGTCTTCTACCCTTTTCAACTGTCGGCTATGAAATTTTTGCCGGAAATGATGATGCTTCCTTTACGTATTCCGGATTCGGTGGAATAAATCAGGCTGTGTGGGGAAATGCATTTCAATTAGTTGATAATTTTACGGTAGGTTTTCATGCTCGGTACTTGTTCGGAAAAACATATCATCAATCAATTATTTCATTTCCGTATCCGGCATTTTCGACCGAAAAAATGCAGACACTTCAAACTAAAGGTCTTATTTGGGATTTCGGATTGCATTATTCATATGATATTTCCGAAACGACTG
This sequence comes from uncultured Bacteroidales bacterium, assembly GCA_964558075.1. Classification (GTDB taxonomy): domain Bacteria; phylum Bacteroidota; class Bacteroidia; order Bacteroidales; family UBA1715; genus JAQICB01. The sequence goes on along the minus strand of CAZLCY010000010.1, from coordinate 13,703 downwards.
CTTTGCAGCTTGGACTAACGTATCGTGATAAGCAAACGGTTGCGTATGAGCAACAAGATTTTTTCGCTTCTTTTATTAGTTTAGACCAAAAACCCAAAGAGTATCAAGATACTATTACAAACAATACAGTTGCTGATGTGCGAACAGATATTGCTCAAAAAATAGGTGTTGGATTCGGGTATTCAATTAAAAATACTCTGCAATACAATTTGGATATTGAAATGGAAAAATGGGATAATGTATATGTGTACGGGAATCACAATCCTGATATAGATATGACGTATTCTCTACGAACAGGTATTGAATATACACCTGATTATTCGGGGCAGTCATACTTTAAAAAATTGCCCTACAGACTCGGATTTCACTATTCTCAATTACCTGTTTATGAAAAAAAATCTGCTTCTGCCATACAACCTATTGATTTTGGTATTAGTTTTGGCACGGATTTTATACTTAAACAAACAGGGAATAGTTTATCAACTGCCTTTATTGTCGGAAAACGCGGCGATTTTACGGTTGATGATGCGATTCAGGAAACATATATTATGGCAAAAATTACTGTTCGACTTTATGAACATTGGTTTTTTAAACAAAAAATTGATTAAAAATTTTTTATTATGAAACGATTAGCTTTTTTACTGATTGGAATTATCAGTTTCGGAACACTGGCATTTGGTCAAAATTTGAACAAATATGATTATGGGACAGGTGACGATAGTGTTGCTTGTCTGGAAAATTTATCTGTGTATCAAAACAGATACAGAAATGAAGTAGAAGCGTCAAATTTTACAAATGAAACAATTAATGCATGGAGACGAGCATTTTTAGGGTGTCCCAAAAGTTCAAAAAATATGTATAGTCCTCACGGGATTAATATAATGGAGTCATTATATAAAAAAGCAGAAAGTGATGATTTGAAAAAAGCGTATCTTGATACTATTCGTTCAATTTATGACAAACGTATACAGTATTTTGGAGATAAATATAAATATCTTGGATTAAAAGGTGCTGATTTATTTATGCTTGATAAATATTTGTACGAAGAGGCATTTGAGCTTTGTAAATTGTCGGTTGATTCACTTGGAAATGATGCTGATATAAAAACAATGATTGTTCTTATGCAAGCTGCTCTCATTAAAGTGGGACGTAATACAATGACAAAGACAGAAGCAATTCAATTATATCAACAACTCGATGAAATATTTAAATATAATTCTGAAAAAGGTTCAAAATCTCATGCGGCTTGGAGAGAAAAATTGGAACTTATTTTCTTGCAATTAAAACCGGAATGTTCTGATCTTATTGCGGTGTTTGAAACACAGTATAAAGAAACACCCGAAGATGTAGAGATGCTTAAAAAAATTACCGATTATCTTTCTAAAGATTGTGATGATGCTGAATTGTATTTGCAAGCATCTGTGAGTCTCGATAAATTAGAACCGTCCGCAAAATCGAAGAAAAATATTGCGGAAATGTATGTCTCAAAAGGAAATACCTCTGAAGCTATTGATTACTTCAAACAAGCGGTAACTCTTGAAGAAGATTCTGAAAAAAAGGCCGAATTGTACTATCGTATGGCTAATGTTATGATTTCCAGCCCTCAAACAAGTGTTGCGTATGCACGAAAAGCATTGGATAATAACCCGAATTTTGGGAAAGCATATTTGCTTATTGCTCGTCAGTATGCCGCTGCAGGTGATGATTGTGGAGAAGGTAAAGAGTTCCCCGTAGTTGAAGAATGGAAAGCTCTGTGGGCTGCAGAAGATATCTGCATTAAAGCGAAGTCGGTTGATCCTTCTATTGCTTCTGATGCTAATAGAGATATTGCAAAGTATCGCGGAAATTTTCCCGATGTAGAAACAATGTTTGGATATAATATTACTGAAGGATCCGAACAAACTATTTCATGTTGGTTTACGGCAAAAACTACTGCAAAAGCCAAGTAATATATGAATTTTAGATATTTAAATATTTTTCCAAGCATCATTGTGGTATCCATAATGATGCTTTTTTCTTGTAAAAATGAAATGAAAAATATTATAAAAATGTCTGAAATACAAAAAATGCCTGAGCTTTCCGGAAGTGAAGTATATTTGTCTCAGACCGAGTTTGGAAAAACAACGCTTTCGGTGTATACTCCTCAGGTGTTGAAATATTCGCAAGAAAACTCCCCTTATAGTAGTCCGCGTACATTATTTCCCCAAGGAATTCGAGTTGTTCACTTTAGCACATTTCCTGATACCCTTACAATGATTCGAGCCGATCATGCTATTTTGTATGATAATGAAGAAAAGTGGGAAGCAAAAAATAATGTTGTTGCCAAAAATGAGAAAGGGGAGGTGTTACGAACAGAGTATTTAATTTGGAATCAAAAAAAAGGAAAAATTTTCTCCGATAAGCAAGTTCAGATTACTACCGAAGATGATATTATAGAAGGAACAGGTTTTGAGGCAGATGATAATTTTGAAAATTGGGAAATACTGAATGTGACAGGTATATTTACCTTTAGTGAAACACATAGTACAGATTCGGTAGCTACAGATTCAATGAAAATCCGTAACAGTAATTAAAAAAACACAATGCGTACACAACGAATAATGGAATACATTTGGCTGCTTTTTTCAGTAGCATCTCTTATTAGTCTTATCGATGCATTTGAAAAAAGCGGGCTGTCAAGAGATTTTTGGTTTTTTATCGTGTTTTTTATTATTTCTTTTTTTATGTATCTTTTCAGAAAAAAACAACGAATACAATCTCGAAATAATAGTAAAAAATGATTCTTCCCGGCAGTATTATTATAATTATTGTATCTATATTTTTTTCTGCTTTTTTTTCAGGTATAGAAATTGCTTTTTTTAGTTCCAATAAGCTGAAAATAGAAATTGATTCGCAAAAAGGTAAACTTTCGGCTTATATTATTTCTTTTTTTCTTCGAAATTCAAGTATGTTTGTTACCTCATTGCTTATAGGAAATAATATTGCTTTAGTTATATTTGGAATACAAACTGCAGCAATTCTTGATCCGTTTTTGCAGCAATTTATTTCTGTTGAAGTTGTGGTGATGCTTATCCAAACAATTTTATCCACATTGATAATAATATTTACTGCCGAATTTTTGCCGAAAGATATTTTTAGAGTGTATGCAAACACCACATTAACGATATTTGCAGTGCCTGCGTTTATTATGTTTGTGTTACTGTCGCCAATTTCTATTGTTGCAACGATTTTGTCGCGAGTTTTTCTGATATTTTCAAATATTAAAAAAGAACAATATAAAAATTTTTTGGTATTCGGGAAAGGTGATCTTGTACATTTTTTAACTAATGACTCCAAAGATTCAAATCCTGCTTTGTATGATAAAAATAATTTTAAAATTTTTTTGAATGCATTAGAGTTTTCTTCCGTTAAATTACGTGAATGTGTAAAACCTCGAACCGAGTTAATAGCTGCAAGTGTTACAGATTCTATTGAAAACACTATTCCTTTATTTGTTGAGTCGGGGTATTCTAAAATTCTTGTTTTTTCAGAATCTATTGATAATATAATCGGATATATTCATTCTTCCGATATACTACAAAATCCGGCATCTATTCAGGAAATATTACGTGAGACACCGTGTGTACCGGAAACAATGAGTGCAAAAAAAATGTTGACTCAATTTATTAATGAAAAACAAAGTCTTGCAGTGGTTGTCGATGAGTTTGGGGGAACAGCCGGGATTGTTACGGTTGAAGATATTATTGAAGAAATTTTCGGTGAAATTAGAGATGAACATGACCTTGTAGACCTTGTAGAGCGTAAGATTAATGATTCTGAATATATATTTTCGGGTAGGCAAGAAATTGATTATTTGAATGAAATGTATAACCTTCATATTAGTGAATCTGAAGAATATGAAACTCTCGCCGGATTCTTTTTGCACCATCACGAGAAGTTTCCGGTTGTGAACTCATCAATTACTATTGAAAATCTTAAATTGAGCGTTTTGAAAATTACCGGAACACGCATTGAACTTATACATGTAAAAATATTACAAGATACTCATTAGGTTTTCGTATTTTTTATATCTTTGTAAATTAAAGAAATCAATCTCAAAAATATATTAATTTAAGCAATAATGTCAACAATACAAAAATTAAGAAGTAAAACAGGTTTAATTACCATTTTTATTGGAGCGGCTCTTTTAGCATTTGTTGTAACCGGACTCGATCCGCAGATGTTTTCGGCAATAACGGGAAACCAAAATGTAATAGCTGAAATTAACGGCGAAGAGTATCCGTATGAATCCTATGCTAAGGTCTTAAACCGTTTGCAGAATAATCTAGAATCAAATTCTTCGGAAATGCAAAAAGAGGCTGTATATCCTCGTGCATGGGATGCTTTTGTTGCTCGTCATGTATACGATGATATTTATGATGAAATCGGCTTGGGAGTGTTTAATCCGTGGTTAAATATTATTGGCGTTTCACAAACAGAGTTCGAAGATATTATGGTGGGTGAAAATATTGCCCCCGAAGTACGAAATGCGGAGATATTTAAAAATCCTGAAACTAATCAATTCGATAAAGAAATTTTGATTAATACACTCTCTAATTTAAGTCAGATTCGCGATGAATATCCTGAATTTTACATGCAATGGCTTGATTTCGAGGAGGGCATGCATCAAAAACTGCTCGAAAATAAATTAAATAGTTTGGTTTCAAAAGCTTTTTATCCTACAGATTTAGAAGTGGAAATGCAAATTGCAGAAAAGTCGAAGAAAGTTGATTTTGATGCGGTTAAAATTGAGTATTTTTCTATTCCTGATTCTTTATTTACTGTGTCTGATTCGGAAATTAAAGATTATTTCAATAAGCATAAATATGAGAAACAATATCAACAAGAAGAAAGTATTAGTTTTGAGTATGTTACCTTTCCTATTGAGCCTACACCAAAAGATGTTGAGGACACCAAAAAATATGTTGTTGATTTGCGTGAGGGCTTTGCAAAAGCACAAAATGAAAAGAGTTTTTTAAATGTTAATTCAGATATTAAATTTAATTCTCAATATTATAAACCGGGAGAATTATCTGAAGAGATTGATGAGTTTGCATTTTCTCAGAAAGAAGATAGTGTGACTGATGTATATTTTGAGTCGAATATGTATAAAATTGCAAAGATTTCTGATATAGCGTATGCTACTGACTCTGCACGTGTCCGCCATATTTTATTAACCGGACAGGATGCTATGACAGTTGCTGATAGTCTGAAAACTCTATTAGAAGAAGGAGAAGCAGATTTTACCGAATTAGTTCGCAAACATTCAGCTGATAGTGCATCAATACCTAATGGAGGAGTGTACGATTGGTTTAAAGAAGGGCAAATGGTACAAGCTTTTCAAGACAGTAGTTTTTTCGGTGAAGTTGGCGAATATTACCTTACACCAACCAAGTTTGGAGTTCATTTAATTGAAATATTGAATCAAGGACCTAAATCAAAACGAGTTCAGGTTCAGTTTTTGGCTCGTGAAGTATTGTATTCTTCGGAAACCCGAAAAGATGTGTATAGTAAAGCACGTTATTTTGCTTCGGAAAATGAAACAATTGAGCAATTTAATCAATCTGTAATAGATAATCCGGAAATTGCGAAGCGAACAGCAGAAAAAATAGATCCAAATCAACGATATGTGCAGGGGCTGCAAGATTCACGCGATGTTATAAAATGGGCTTATGAAAATCGGGAAAATCCGGGGCAGGTTTCTAATATATTTAACTGTGGCGATGCCTTTGTAGTTGCTGTTGTTACTGATGTGTATGAGGAGGGTGTTGTTGCTCTCGATGAAGTGAAAGATGATATTACACAAATTCTATTGCACGGTAAGAAAACAGAGTATGTGGCGGAAAAAATAGCAACTCTTCCCGAATCTGCATCTATAGACCAAATAGCAGCTGAATTTAAATTAAAACCCGTACCTGTTAAAGATGTGACATTTGCTCAGAATTCAGTTGAAGGTATCGGAAAGGAACCAAAAGTTATTGCAAAGGCTACTCAATTAGAATTAGGAACTATTTCTGAACCTATTGAAGGCAGTGAGGCTATATTTGTTGTAAGTGTAACCAACAAAACAGAAAACACGTCTCTTAATCCTGATCAAGAAAAGCAAATGTTAAGTTCTTCTCGTCGAATGATAATTGTAAATTCATTATTTGATTATTTAAAAGAAAAGGCTGATATTGAAGATAATCGAATACAATTTTTGTAAAAAAAAATTTATATTATTGAAACCTGTTATGAAAGTGACAGGTTTTTTTTATATATGCATGAATCTAATAAAGGGGTATTAGCTGTTTGTCTGTTTATATTAAGCAAAGGATACATATCGGAAGTGTTGTACAAAAACTATTAATTGTTCGTGTGTCGTTCAATAAAATATTCTCTGTGGTTTGACAAGTGAGTAAATTACCTTATTTTTGAAATATTTAAAAGATGTATTGTGCCTAATTTTCCCCAACATACACAGATATCGGATACTGATGAAATTTTTAATAATTGCGGTGTCCCTATTTGGTACGAAGATGCATCTGAATTGTATTCAGAGTTGACTCGTATTGAAAATACTTTTGGGTCTATTTCGCAATATATTAAATATCATCCTCATATTATTCCGCAATTAATTGATACTATTAAAATAATTGAAGTAAACAACGATGCTCTTTCGTTTTTTAATGCCGAAAAAAAAGAATTATGCCAAGGTATTCGTAATTATTTTAATAATGAAACATATAACCGTTTCTTTCAAATGATTATGCATTTATATGCAGGAAATCTATCATATACGTATATAACATCAAAATTTTCGAAAAAAGGCAAAAAATTTATTACTCAAGTAACAGTTACCATTCCCGAAAAATATAGACACAACTGGTCGCGTATGATAGTGACTGAAATGGATGTCTCTCATTTTATAAAAAGTGAGGTGCAACTTAAGCGAAAACTTGAATCCTATGAGCAAATAATTGATAATAAAAATAATTTTGCGTCTATTGTTTCGCACGAACTAAAAAATCCGTTTAATACAATATTAGGGTTTTCTGACTTGTTATTGGCTAATTTTACGACCTTATCCTCAGATAAAATATTTGAGTTTATTCAATATGTCCATGAGTCTGCACACCAAAGTTATCAATTGTCTGATAATTTGCTCGCATGGACGAGTGGTAATGTTTTTCATGCTACGAGACAGTTGTTTGCAGTACAGGAATGTGTTGATAAAGTATTGGATACCGTGAAGATGACATGTGTTTCTAAAGAGATTGCAATAACGAAACGTATTCTCGATGAACAAAAAGTGTATGCTGATATCAATATGCTTTCGTTTGTATTGCGAAATGTTATTACAAATTCTATTAAATTTTCATATTTAAAATCTAGTATATCAATTACATCGTATACTCGAGATGAAATGGTTTATATTGAGATAGAAGATTCCGGAATAGGAATGGATGTTGATACGCAAGGTTCATTATTTGCAGATGATAATGCTGTTGAATCTCGGAATGGTGTTTGCGACGAACCCGGGACAGGTATAGGTTTGCAGCTTTGTAAAAGATTTATGGAAAAACAGTCAGGAAAAATTATAATTGAAGCCCGACCACATAAAGGCACAAAAGTGACTCTTATACTTCCCGAAAAAGAACGCATATATGTCTAAAGATACTCACCAAGCTCAATTAAAAATTACTGCTTTCATTAATCGTCATCATGTGTTAACGCTTGCAACTACTCTTGAAGATATTCCATGGTGTGCCCATTGTTTTTATGTTTTTGATGAAGAAGCACGTAGTTTTTATGTGTTGAGTGACAAAAAAACAATGCATATGCAACATGCAGCTCAAAATAATAAGGTTGCAGGAGCTATTGTGTTAGAGAGTCGAACCGTAGGAAAATTGCAGGGGCTTCAGTTTCAGGGCACTATGAAAGAATGTGCCGGAAAGGTTCTGTCTCATGCAAAAAAAATGTATATTAAGAGTTTTCCGTATGCAATTTTGACAAATACGACTGTTTGGAGTATACACATGGATTATGCAAAATATACTGATAATAGATTAGGATTTGGAACAAAACTTATTTGGGAATAGACCAATTGTTGTAACCGGTGCTTCCGGTTTGGTAGGGGCACATCTTTGCATTTCTTTGCTTAGGCAGGGAGGTGTTGTGAGAGCTGTTGTGCGAAATGAACAGTCACAAAAAAAGGCGGAATCTTTTTTTACTCTCTATGATTGTGAGTCTTTGCTCAAGAATCGTATTATTTGGGTATATGCCGATCTTACTCATCCACTCGAAGTCGCAGAATCAATTGAGGGTGCAGAATATGTGTTTCACTGTGCAGGTTATGTGTCATTCAATTTATCCGATATTTCAGAATTATACGAAGTAAATACTATTGCCACTCGATATGTTGTGGATGCATGTTTGAAATACGCCGTAAAAAAAATCTGTTATGTGAGTTCTATTGCAGCTCTTGGCAGTCCAACAAAACATGAATTGTTGAGTGAAACAAGAGAATTTGATAAATCTCTCAAACAATCACCCTATGGTTATTCTAAATATCACGGAGAGCTCGAAGTTTGGAGGGGAGTCGCAGAGGGATTACCCTCAGTAATTGTTAATCCGTCTGTTATAATCGGACCCGGACAATGGTTTCAGAGTAGCGGGGAGCTTTTTTCTACTGTTTCGCAGGGTATGATGTTTTATACTTCAAGTGTGAGTGGGTATGTGAGTATTCACGATGTGGTTGATGTGATGGTAACACTTATGGATTCGGATGTGCAAAATGAACGATTTATTGTTTCGGCTGAAGATATTAATATACGTACAGTTTTTAGTACGATAGCTCAAGCCTTAAATGTACGTAGGCCGACTATTTTTATGCCTCAGATTCTATTTAAGACACTTGTTGTAATATATTCATGCTGTGTGCGGTTAATTGGTAAAACACCACGAATATCTCTTCAAACGGTTGAGGCAGCTTATTCTAAAACGTATATTGATAATTCAAAAATTAAAAAATATAGAGGTGAAGATTATCGAGATGTGCTTCACGAACTTAAAATAACTGCCTTGTTTTTTGCACAGTACCGCAATTCATTATCAAAAAAGCAAAATAAACTATCATAAAATTTTTTGTTTTAACACTTTTTTCTAATTTTGCCACCTAAATTTTTCTGTATGAGCGGTCAAAATAAATTATATACGATACCCTTACAAAAGACAGAAAAAAGCGTACAAGAGAGTACATTTGTGATAAACACAGCGTTCATTGAACAATATAATATAGAAGAGGTGGAGGATGCCGTTCTTACAATGCATGTAAAGGTGAAAAATCATAATTATATGCGTACGGCAGATGTTACAATGGGAGGCTCAGTTACGGTCTTGTGTGATAGGTGTTTGCAGTCGTATGAGATGGCAATTACCCATAAAGAGTCATTCATTATCAAAGTAGATGAATATGGAGAGATGGATAGCGATGATGAAAATGTGATTATTATTTCATCTGACGATACACAATTAGATATGAGTAATTTGTTTCGGGAAATGATAATTGTATCTTTACCTCTCAAAAAAGTTCATCCCACAAATTTGTGTGATGCAAACATGGAAAAATATATTATATCGGATCAAAAAGTACAGAATAGTAATGAAATAGATTCCCGATGGGAATCCTTGAGAAATTTGTTTGATAATTAAAATAATAATACAATGGCACATCCAAAACGTAAGACGTCGAAAGCTCGTAGAGATAAAAGACGTACGCATTATAAAGCAGAAATGCCTACTTTAAGTAAATGTCCTGAAACAGGAACTATACATCGTCGTCATACTGCGTATGAATATGAGGGAAGCGTTTATTATAACGGTAAACTTGTATTTACCAAGAACGAATCTGAATAGTAAACAAAATTCAATAGCATGAGAATTGGTGTCGATGCTATGGGGGGAGATTACGCCCCTAAAGAAGCTGTTTTGGGAGTAATCAATGCTAGCAAGGAATTGCGAACGGATTGTTGTATTGTCTTGTATGGTGATTCTGTCCAAATTGAGAATATTCTGAAGGAGCAAAATTATTCGGCAGATAATATTGAGATTGTTCATACAACAGAAGTTATTGGTATGGGAGAACATCCTGCCAAATCTTTTCAACATAAAAAAGATTCGAGTATAACGATTGGTTTCAGAGATTTATATTCCGGAAAAATTGATGCATTTACCAGTGCCGGAAATACCGGGGCAATGATGGTCGGCACAATGTATACAATTAAGTCTATTCCCGGAATTATGCGACCGTGTATTACCAGTCCTATTCCAAAAATTTCCGGTGCATCTCATGGTGTATTACTTGATGTTGGATTGAATTCTGATTGTAAACCTGATGTCTTATATCAATATGGAATTCTCGGTGATTTATTTGCTAAATATTATCATGAAATAGAGACACCAAAAGTATGTTTGTTGAATATTGGCGAGGAGGAAGAAAAGGGCAATTTATTGACTAAGGCAACATATGAGCTTATGAAAGATGGAATTCATTTTGATTTTCACGGCAATATTGAAAGTAATGATTTATATACCGATAAGGCTGATGTAATTGTGTGTGATGGCTTTACCGGTAATATTGTATTGAAACAACTTGAATCTATATATAAAATAACACAACAATTACAATTATCTCACTCCTATTTAGATCTCTTTAACTACGAAAATCATGGCGGAACGCCGGTGTTGGGGGTAAATGCTCCTATTGTTATCGGTCATGGAGCTTCCAATTCAGTTGCATTTAAAAATATGATTTTACAAACCTATCACATCACAAATTCTGATTTAATAAATAAAATTAAACAAGCTTTTCAATAATGGGAACATTACACGCTGCTATCACAGGCATTCACGGTTGGGTACCTGAAGATATCATTACAAATGATTATCTTGAACAAATTGTTGACACAAACGATGAGTGGATAACCTCTCGTACCGGAATTAAAGAGCGGCGAATCTTAAAAGATCCTACGAAAGCTACGTCTGATATGGCTGCGGAAGCGGTAAAAGGCTTGCTCGAAAAAACAAATACTAAGCCCGAAGATGTCGAACTTATTATTGTTGCTACTATTACTCCCGATATGATGTTTCCATCTTGTGCTGCACTTACAGCTACAAAGGTGGGGGCTAAAAATGCCTTTGCCTTTGACTTAAATTCTGCGTGTAGTGGTTTTTTATTTGGTCTTGAAACCGCTGCACAATTTATTGAATCGGGACGGTATAAAAAAGTAGTTTTGGTTGGTGCTGATAAAATGACTTCAATTACTGATTATACTAATCGGAATACTTGTATTCTTTTTGGTGATGGTGCCGCTGCTGTTCTTGTTGAACCAAATGAAGAAGGGAACGGGGTGATAGATTCAAACCTACATGTTGATAGTACCAATTGGGAGTATTTGTGCTTAAAAGCTGGAGGATCACTTAATCCGGCAAGTCACGAAACTGTTGATGCAAAAGAACATTTTATTCATCAGGAAGGTCAGCCGGTGTTTAAAATTGCGGTAAATGGTATGGCTGGTTCTGCTCGTGATTTATTGGAGAAAAATTCTATGACCGGTGAAGATGTTAATTATTTAATTCCTCATCAGGCAAATAAACGTATTATTGATGCAACTCAGCATCATTTAGGATTAAAATCTGAGCAGATGTGTATTAATATTCAAAAATATGGTAATACAACTGCGGCAACAATACCTCTTTGTATGTGGGAGTTTGAAAAGTCTTTCAAAAAAGGAGATAATATAATTCTTGCTGCTTTTGGCGGTGGATACAGTTGGGGTGCTTTGTATTTGAAGTGGGCTTTATAGGTATGGTTTACTTCGGATTGTATAATTGCAAATCTGATACTTTTTTTTGAAGATATTTGTATGAAACCGGAAATTCGTATTTTACATATTATACCGAATCTCCGTAAAGGGGGAGCTGAACGTCTTGCAATTGCGATTTGTAATGAACTTACAAAGCGCGATAATGTAAATGCTCGTCTTGTTACGTTTTCTTTGCTAAATGAATATCCTGAATATAGTAATTCTGATATTTGGGATGTGGTGCCGGCTTCTTATATACCTTCTCTTACAAAAAAACATCAGTCACATGTCGCTGAATTGCAAGCGTATGTTGATGATTTTAAACCTGATATTATTCATTCTCATTTGTGGATAGGTGATTTTGTGAGTCGTCAAATTCATTATCCCCAGGCAAAATGGTTTTCTCATTTGCATGATAATATGCCGCAATTACGAAAATATCTTATACCTTTTTCTAAACAAAAAATTACGAACTGGTTTGAGCGTAAAATGCTCATTCCCCAATATATTAAAACTAACACCCGGTTTATTGCAATTGCACATGATTCATATGCCTTTGCTCAACAAAATTTGCCGAATGTTTTGCATCAAAATGTGGTTTTGTTACACAATGCTATTGATGTGAATCATTTTTCTGCTTCACATACTCAACAAAAATGCGAGAACACTAAAATAAATTTGCTGAGTGTCGGGAGTTTGGTTGCGAAAAAAAATCAATTGTTTCTTTTATCTGTTGTTGAATATTTGCATCAAAAAGGTGTTTCCTGTGAATTACATATTCTTGGCGAAGGTCCTGACCGAAAAAAAATAGAGAATTGTATTGCAAAAAAATCTTTGCAAGATGCAGTTTTATTACATGGAAATACAGATGTTGAGGAGTTTTATAAAGAGGCAGACGTGTATGTGCATGCAGCAACGTACGAGCCATTTGGTTTGGTTTTGATTGAGGCAATGGCAGCGGGCTTGCCTGTAGTATGCCTCGACGGTAAAGGAAATCGGGATATTATTCGGCACGGAAAAAACGGGTATATAGTGTATGACAAAAATGTTGTTGAATTTGCTGAATATATAATTACTCTGTATAAGAATTCGAATATTTATGCCGCAATTTCTAAAGAAGCCCTCATCACAGCATCGGAGTATAATATTACTGATTATATTGATACATTATTGGATATATATCAATCATAATGTGTATTTTTGCGGCATCCTAAATAAAAATTACTACTAATGAAAATTATTTTACTCTTTACGCTCGTATTGTGTTTAATTACACAATTTAGTTTTGCCCAAACTGCGCCAAAATTTCCTTTTCCACAAAATGTCGAATATGCACAAGGAAATAAATCTGTACATATTACCGACACAGAAGCAATGAACGCATATACTGCATGGAAGCAAAAATTCATTCGCGAATGCGGTGACAATGAAATGCGTGTTGTGAAAGAAGATTCTACCATAACCGTTTCAGAAGGTATTGGCTATGGTTTGGCAATAACTGCATATGCCGGAGATAAAAATATATTCGATAAATTATTGAATTATTACATGGCTCGTCTCAACGAACGAGGCTTGATGAATTGGATTTATACCGATTGCGAAACCGGCAATAATAAAAAAAATGGTGCAACTGATGGCGATCTTGATGCTGCTATTGCATTGCTCGTTGCAATGAAACAATGGCCAGCCGATACTCGCTATGGCGGTATTGCCCATGCAATAATTGATAGCTTGCAGAATCATAATTTTCTTATGTGTGAGGGAATTATTGTACAAAAACCGGGTGATGATTTCGGTGGTTGTAATTGTACCAATCCT
>CAZLCY010000009.1:25374-33110 GCA_964558075.1 uncultured Bacteroidales bacterium | reverse complement strand
GAAGAAACACTTCATTCTGCCAAATTAATTTTGCTCATTCTAAGATTTATTAACCCCAAAATCTTTTAATTATGACAGCACAAACAGGAGACATTATATATTATGAAGGAAAAAAGTACTTCATGGCATCCGAGCCACCAATAAACCCGTCAGCCGCTAAAAAATACGACATCCGCTTTATATGGCAAACCACCGCCTGCTGGCGTGGTTACCAGGCAGAATGGGAGGTGAAGGATAAGCAGCTCTTTATCAATTCAATTACCGGTACAGCAGAAGTGAGGGAAACCTTCAAAATTCCAAAGGCGGGTACTATTGCCGGGTGTTTTGTGATTGACGGGAAAATAAACCGTAATTCGAAGGTTCGTCTTATTCGTGATGGTATTGTTATTTATACCGGTGAATTAGGTTCGCTCAAACGATTTAAAGATGATGTGAAAGAAGTAGCGAGAAACTTTGAGTGTGGTCTTAATATTGCTAATTTTAATGATATAAAAATTGGTGACCATGTTGAGGCTTATGAGGAGAAAGAGGTGAAGCGTTCTTTGTAGTATGCTGAGTTTCTCTCAACATATTAATTGAGCATTTACACAGGTAAACTCCCAATTAATAGGTTTTCGAAAGCTATGTCTTTGAAGTTTTTTATTAAGAGATTACTCAAATCAAGACTGTTTTTGCATTAATTATACAATATTTTTAAAACCTGCTTTAAATTTTCATTTAAAGCAGGTTTTTTTTTAATTTATTGTCTCGAAATATATGTTTTAAGAATTTTTTAATGTTTATTGCAGATGTTAACAGAAAAAATAAGTTTTCAACAGTTTCTTGTAAGACTCTTTATTTATAAGTAATTCTACTTATTTTGATATAATGTGTCTTTTTTTGATTTTTTCATTGCTGTTTGAAACGTTCTGTTTTTCAGTTGCTTATATTGTTAAAAAAATATGAATAACTCGGGATAAATAAACTTTATACTCTTTTATTTTACCTCTAATTTTAAACTGACTATTTTATTTTTAAATGAATTAATTATTTAATATAAATAAATAGTTCCCTTTTTAAGCTTAATACTGCTTAATTTAATGATGGAGGATGATGCTGTAGCTTGTTTTTGAGCAATATAAAGCCATTATAGTATGTAGCATTAAAAATGAAAATTATGTTTATTCAAGAGAGCAAAATGACAACAGAAAAAATGACAACAAAAGCAAAAAATTACTCGTACGACGAAGTGTTAGCAAGTGCCAGAGAGTACTTCAAAGGTGATGAACTTGCAGCAACTGTATGGATTAATAAGTATGCATTAAAAGATTCTGCAGGGAATATCTATGAGAAAAACCCGAACGACATGCATAGAAGAATTGCAAAAGAACTTGCACGTATAGACAATAAGTATGCAAACCCCATGACGGAGGATCAGTTTTTTGACTTGCTCAAAAATTTTACTTACATCATTCCTCAGGGAAGTCCGATGGCCGGTATTGGAAATAATCATCAAATTGCATCTTTGTCTAATTGTTTTGTTATCGGTCAAGAAAATCCGGCTGATTCATATGGTGGAATTCTGCGTGTTGATGAGGAGCAAGTTCAGCTTATGAAACGTCGCGGTGGAGTCGGACATGATTTGTCTCATCTGCGGCCGAGTGGTTCCGCAGTAAACAATAGTGCACTGAGTTCTACAGGTGTTGTGTCTTTTATGGAACGGTATTCCAATTCAACTCGTGAAGTTGCACAGGATGGAAGACGTGGTGCTTTAATGTTGAGTATTTCTATTAAACATCCTGATGCTGAAAAATTTATTGATGCAAAGCTAGATATGGGTAAGGTTACCGGAGCAAATATTTCGGTAAAAATTGACCATGAGTTTATGAAAGCTGTAATTAACGGTACTAAATATATACAACAATTTCCGGTAGATTCTCCCAATCCTGTTATTACAAAAGAAGTAAATGCACAAGATTTGTGGAATAAAATTGTACATAATGCATGGAAATCGGCTGAGCCGGGAATTTTGTTTTGGGATACTATTACTACTGAATCTGTTCCTGATTCATATGCCGATTTGGGCTTTAAAACAATGTCGACAAATCCATGTGGTGAAATTCCATTGTGTCCGTATGATAGTTGTCGTTTGCTTGCATTAAATTTGTTTGGATATGTTGAAAATCCTTTTTCTTCAACCGCAAAATTTAATTTTGACTTATTTACAGAACATGTTGCCTACGCACAGCGAATGATGGATAATATTATTGATCTTGAAATTGAAAAAATTGACGCAATTCTCGAAAAAATTAATGGAGATCCGGAAGATTTTGATGTAAAACGTGTTGAGAAAAGTTTATGGGAAAAAATTAAACAAAAAGCGGAGGAAGGTCGCCGCACGGGTATTGGTATTACTGCAGAGGGTGATATGCTTGCTGCTTTGGGATTACGGTACGGAACTGATGATGCTACTGATTTTGCAGAACAAGTGCATAAAACCCTTGCTATAGAAGCATATCGGGCTTCTATGGAAATGGCAAAGCAACGCGGACCGTTTAAAGTATTTAATCCCGAAAAAGAATCGAATAACCCTTTTTTACTTCGAATTAAGGATTCTGATGAAAACTTGTATAATGATATAATGACACATGGTCGCCGTAATATTTCTATGCTTACTATTGCTCCTACCGGTTCTACTAGTCTTATGTCGCAAACAACTTCAGGTATAGAGCCTTTGTTTATGCCTGTGTATAAACGCAGACGAAAAGTAAACCCTAATGATAGTTCGTCAAATGTTACGTTTGTCGATGAGGTGGGGGATTCTTGGGAAGAATACCGTGTGTTTCATCATAAATTTACTATGTGGCTGGAGAAAAATGGGTATGATGCTGAGAAAGTAAAAACGGTTCCTCAGGATGAGTTGGATGAAATTGTAAAAAAATCTCCCTATTATAAAGCTTCTACGAGTGATGTCGACTGGATGAGTAAGGTTACTATGCAAGGTAAAATTCAAAAATGGGTTGATCATTCAATTAGTGTTACAATTAATTTGCCCGAAAATGCAACGAAAGATTTAGTAGGTGATTTGTATGTGAAAGCCTGGGAAGTAGGGTGTAAAGGGGTAACTGTATATCGTGAAGGTTCTCGTTCGGGTGTGTTGATTTCTGATAAAAAATCTTCAAAAAAGAATGCAGATAATTCATCAAACGGCGAGTTACCGTATATTCCGCCTCAACGACCGCTCGAATTAGATGCCGATGTGGTACGGTTCCAAAATAATCGAGAACAATGGGTTGCTTTTGTTGGTTTGCTCGAAGGATATCCATATGAGATATTTACGGGTAAAATTGATGAGGATGTATTGCCGGTTCCAAAATCGGTGGTGCGTGGTAAAATTATTAAAAATAAATATCAGGGTAATACCAGCTACGATTTTCAATATATCGATAAACATGGGTATAGTGTGACGTTTCAAGGTCTTTCTCGTATGTTTGATAAAGAATACTGGAATTATGCAAAATTGATTTCCGGAGTCCTTCGTCACCGTATGCCTATAGAAAGTGTGGTGAATCTTGTGTCTTCTATGAGTATTGACGGTGAAACGATTAATACCTGGAAAAATGGTGTGGAACGTGCTCTGAAAAAATATATTCCTGATGGTACTAAAGTAAGTTCGGGTCAAAAGTGTCCGGAGTGTGGCAGTACTAATCTTATGTATCAGGAAGGTTGCTTAACCTGTCCCGACTGTGGTGCGTCAAGGTGCGGATAAATAAAGTGCAGTTTTTGTAAATAAAAAAGACCGATTTGTAAACAAACCGGTCTTTTTTTTATGCTGAATTTCTAATTATTATTTTACTGAATCAGAAAGTTCTTTCCCTGCTTTAAATTTTACAACATTTTTTGCAGGAATTGATATGGTTTTTCCTGTTTGTGGGTTTCTTCCTGTTCGTGCCGAACGTTTTGATTTTGAAAACGATCCGAATCCTACTAATGATATTTTATCACCTTTTTTTAATGAACCGGTAATGGCTCCTGTTAATGCATCTAATGCTTTTTTAGAATCTGCTTTAGATAATCCTGATTGAGATGCGATTTGTTCAATTAGTTCTGCTTTGTTCATAGTTTTTAATTGTTAGAAGGTTAGTTATATTTTATTAATCTACACAAATATAAGGTATTGTTTTAATAAATTCAAATTTTAATATGGTATAATTGCCTTATTTTCTTATACATATGAATTTTTTGGGTTTGTTTGTTGTAATGCGTGGTTTGGTAAATGTCTGATAATCAACAGTAAAGGCTCTATTATTCTGGTAATGAGAATGTTGCTATTTTTTTTATTTTTTTCTAATTCATTCTTAAAAAATGGTGCGAATAGTATTTTTTTTATAATTTTGCATTTATTCGCAAATAAAAAAGTATGCCTTACAGACGACTTCCAAATACAGATAAATCCCGAATACAGGCTTTAACAAAGGCAATTGAAAAAAGTTCATATTGTACTCCTGATGAATTAGCTTTTTCGTATAAAACATTGCAACGGGCGAAGTTTTTTTTGCCAACCTATAAGCAAAGTTTATTGCATAAAGATATTGGACAATCGAATAAAAATGAAAAGGGCTCGACTTACTCTGCATGTAAGAAAAAAATTAAATTATATATTTCTCATTTTATTCAGGTTGTACAATTTTGTATTCTTCGCGATGAGTATAATGCAGATATTCTTTCCTATTATGGTCTTGAAGAGTTTCCTCGGAAAGTGCCACCTCTTCGAACCGATGAGGATATAATTAAGTGGGGAGAAAAGATTATTAAAGGGGAGGATAAGCGTGTTATGAAAGGAGAAACTGCCATTTTGAACCCCCGAATAGCCTTGGTGAAAATTCATTATCAGAAGTTTCTCGAAGCTCAGCGAAATCATACTATTCTTTCTGATAAAGACGAACGTGCTTCTCAATATATTAATGAATTACGTGCAGAAGCTCACAAGATAATTGTTCTTATTTGGGATGAGGTGGAGAAAAAATTCGCTGATGTAAATCCTCCTGAGGAACGGAGAAAATTGGCTGAGGAATATGGAATTAAATATGTATTTCGAAAAGGCGAGCTAAAAAGTTAAATTATGACACACAAGCAACATATTGACGATTGTACTATTATTGATTTCCCGAAAATTATGGATCCGCGGGGAAATCTTTCGTTTATAGAGGGTAATACGCATATTCCATTTGCAGTAGAACGGTCATATTGGATATATGATGTGCCGGGCGGACAAACTCGCGGAGGACATGCATATACTGACTTGCAGGAGTGTATTATTGCCTTGTCGGGTAGTTTCGATGTGCATCTTGATGACGGGCAATCCAAAAAGATTATTTCGCTGAATCGTTCTTATTATGGTTTGTATGTACCATCGATGATGTGGCGATCTCTAGAGAATTTTTCGACGAATGCCTTGTGTCTGATTTTGGCATCGAAACCGTATTCGGAGGATTTATACATTCGCACGTATGCTGATTTTTTAAATGCACAAAATATATAAATATATGAGCCAGTCTGTTACGGTATATAATTGTTCGGTTATTGAATTGCCTAAAATTCAAAACAGAGCGGGTAATATTACGCCGGTGCATGGGAACAAAGAAATACCTTTTGATATTAATCGCATATTTTATTTATATGACATCCCGGGTGGTGAATCACGTGGAGCTCATGCACATAAAGAATGTCATCAGTTTTTGGTGGCGGCGTCCGGAGCTTTTGAAATTGAATTGACTGATGGAATTATTAGCCGTACTGTAACGCTTAACAGACCAAATTTCGGCTTGCATATCCCTCCGGGAATTTGGGCGGCAGAAAAGGGGTTTTCGTCCGGGTCGGTCTGCTTGGTGTTGGCTTCGCATAGTTATGATGAAGCGGATTACATTCGAAAATATGAAGATTATTTAGTGTATAAACAATTGAAATAATGCTCAAATCGTATTTATTTATTCCGGCTAATCGCCCTGCATTTTTTTCTGCTATTTCGCAGAATAAAGCGGATAATTATATTATTGATTTTGAAGAGTCGGTGGATGAAGCGGATGTTAATACGGCATTTGATTCCTTAATATTTGATACCGGAATTCCGGATAATGTATATGTACGTCCTTTTTTTTCTGTTTCTGACCAAGGTCTTGATACTTCTTTTTTCGAACGGTTATTGGAATACGGTTTTCGCAAATTTGTTATTCCAAAAATTGAACGGGTAGAACATGCAAAGCACATTGCATTTGCCTGTGGAGAATATATTGACGAAGTGTCCTGTGTGTTTCTTGTTGAGAGTCCTGTGTGTTTGTATTCATTGTCGCATATTATTCAGTTTTCGGAATTACCCATTACTGCTCTTATTTTGGGAAGCCATGATTTTGCATTGCAAATGGATATGGAGCATTCGGAAAGTACTTTGGCGTATGCACATATGCAGGTTTTACATACCGCAAGGGCTTTCGGTTTAAAATGCATTGATTCGGTATGTATGGATATTGAAGGAACTCATGAGTTTGAACAAGAATGCCGTCGTGCAGTTTCGTTCGGCTACGATGGGAAATGTATTGTTCATCCGAAACAAATAGAGAAAATGCTCGCAATTGAGTATTTTTCTCAGAAAGAAGTGCAACAAGCTTTTGAGGTTCAGGAATATGCTCGTGAACATCCCGATTTTTCGGTTATTAAAATGCATGGAAGAATTTATGAAAAACCTCATATGAAACGAATTAATGCAATAATAAATTGGTATACGCAATATGGAAGCAAGTAAATTAGGAAGTTATTTTGAAAATTTCACCGAGGGGGAAATTATTGAACACAGTCTTTCGAAAACAATTTTTGAAAGTGATAATAATTTGTTTAGTCTTCTCACGATGAATCATCATCCGGTGCATACAAATAAAGATTATGCCTCAAAAAATCAGCACGGACAACTGCTTGTAGTCGGCACATTGGTGTTTAGTATTGTTGTTGGTATGACGGTTCCTGATATTAGCGGAAAGGCTATTGCTAATTTAGGATATGAGGAGGTTAAACATTTGAATCCGGTGTTTGTGAATGATACTATATATGCAAAAACACGGGTGATTTCTACAAAAGAATCACAATCAAAACCGGATAGAGGTGTTGTGTATGTAGAAACCATTGCATACAATCAACACGGCAAAGATGTGTTGTCGTTTCGGCGACATGTATTAATTAAGAAAAAAGCATAATAACTATACTATGGAACAATATAGCCCACCATTTTTATTACGGAGTTTAATGTTTGTGCCGGCACATAATGAACGCTTACTTGCCAGTGCAGCTCGTTCAGAAGCAGATGTGTTATTGCTCGATTTGGAGGATTCGGTGCAAACAGATGAATATAAACAAATTGCACGGAATAATATTATTGAACGTGTACAACAAAATGAGTTTGCAAATCATCATATTTTTCCGCGAGTAAATGATCGTGAAAGCGGACAGTTGTTGAAAGATATTACCCAACTTGCTATTCCCGGCATTGATGGTTTTATGTATCCGAAAGCGAAAACAGGCGAAGATATTTATTTTATCGATAAATTGTTGGAGACTATTGAATATGAACGCGGATATGCAATCGGTACATTTAAAATTATTCCGATAATTGAAACCGCCGCCGCAGTGCTTAATGCACAGGATATTTGTGCTGCATCAAAACGGGTAATTGCTATTGCGTATGGCTGCGAAGATTTTATTAATGATTT